>JAQXGE010000041.1 GCA_029006135.1 Oscillospiraceae bacterium
CCGATAAACAGACAGCAAAACTTTCCTCCGTTAATGGGATTAGAGACTGCCTCCCCTGTGTAAGGGGAGGTGGCAAATCCGAGGAACGAGGATTTGACGGAGGGACTGTCAACCTTTCCGCCAACTGCCGTTTGTCTTTTAGAGCACTCGCTGCCGCGGGCGGTACTCTTTTGTGACCAAAAGAGTACCCAGAAAAGTCTCGCTGTTCCGACGCAGCGAACCCCGGCTCGGGGGCCTGCCCCCCGAGACCCCCAAAGAGGTATGAAAATTTGAAAATTCACCCCAAAGACTACAACCGGACAGTCTTTGGGACGAATTTTCAAATTTTCGATTGAATAACCGCCCCCCTTTGGCGGGACGGTTCCTGTCGTGAGATAAACTCTCTTGTGTATTTTGAAAGTTTGCGGGAGCAGATATACGTTTTCCCTTAAATCAAGAACTGTCGCGGCACATTTATCCTCTGCTCTTGCCTTTTTTCTCATTTTAGAGTATAGTTATTTTAGAATATTATGCCGCAAGGAGGCCAAGCCATGCCCAGCGAAGCGCAGAATCAGCCGTTGGTCAGTATTATCGTGCCGGTGTACAACGCCGCCGATCATATTGCCCGGTGTATTGAAAGTATCCGGAAGCAGACCTATACCAATCTGGAGATTCTGCTTCTCAATGACGGCAGTAAGGACGTCAGTTCCCAGGTCTGCCAGAGTTATGCCGGCGTGGATAAGCGGATTACCGTCATTGATAAGGAAAACAGCGGCGTCTCCGCGACCCGCAATCTTGGGATGCGCCACGCCGCGGGCAAGTATTTCCAGTTTGTTGATGCGGACGACTTTATTCAGCCCTACGCCACTGAAATGCTGGTCGAAAAAGCCGAGTCCTGCTCCGCTGATATGGTCATCGCCCACTATAACCGCGTGGAGCCGCCGCTCCGCCTGCCCGAAGCCGTGCGGGACACCGTGGTGGAGCGCGCGCTCGACCCGATTCTTGACCCCTCCCACCGCGTGCAGTCCTTCGGCTTTTTGATGGAAGGCCCGCTCGACAAGTACGAGTTCGCCTGCGGGCTGATGCAGGAACCTGCGAGTTTTTATTACGGCGTGATGTGGAATAAACTCTACCGCGCCGACATCGTGCGCGAACACGAGGATGTTGTATGCAGTGAGGACCTCGATTACAGCGAGGATCTCTACTTCAACCTCAACTTTATCCGCTATGCCGAGCAGTTCTATGCGCTGTCCACCCCGATTTACAACTATGTCCAGAACCCCAACAGCGCCGTTCACCACCTCAACCCGCTGGATGTGCTGACCACAAGGTTTGAACTTTCCAAATACTATAAGGACCTCTATAAGCACCTCGGCCTTTATGAACAGAATAAACTCCGCCTCAATAAATACTTCTTCGGCATCGCCGAAAGCTGAGCGGAGAGAAAAACCGGCTCCCCGAAAGGGGAGCCGGTTCGCTATTTCCCGCAAGCTATCAAAAAACAGGGCGTTTATCTCACGGCAGGAACCGTCCCGCAAAGTGCGGGACATTTGGCGTTGCAGAACTTAATCTTATTGCTGGGACTTTTCTGGGTACTCTTTTGTGACCAAAAGAGTACCGCCCGCGGCAGCGGGTGCTGTAAAAGATAAACGGCAGTTAGCCGTGAGGTTTAAATCCCTTCAGTCGGCTCTCGCCGACAGCTCCCCTTGCTTCAAGGGGAGCCTTTTCTCTATTTCCCACAAACAACAGTCCACCGGACTATCATTCACTCCCGCTCCTTCGCTTCGCTCATTCCTTGCTTCATTATCTCTAATCCCATAAAAGCACAAAAACACCCTTCCCGGTGGGAGATTTACCTTCGGAAAGAGTGTTTTGCTGTTTTTTCTTCAGATTTCCCTGTTATGGAAATCTTTCAAGTTTTCAACATTCCGTGCCAGTATTGGGGAAAACTTTTTTCGCCGCGCGCGAACTCCTGCCCGAACCTGCCACTCGATATTTCCCCTCACACCATGATTGAAATCCGGCCAATACTCGGTCGAATCACGGTCAGCGGCCGGCGCATAGTCAAAAATCAGGCATCGGAACGGGCAAATTCGTTCTTCATAATCACGCTCTGCTCATGCAGAACAAGCGCAAGCGTGCGGGACGCTTCCTCTTTTGCCATCGCGGCAAGTTCTTCGTTCGCCTGCTCGCGGAGCTGACGGCGCTTTTCGGCGTCCGGCTCGGCGGCAAGGAGCACGTCCCAGCGGTTCAGAATCTCATGCCCGCGCGCGGCGGTTTTTTCCTGATAGCGCTCAATATGGAAGCGCGATTTGTCATAGGAGGCATCCGCCAGCGCGGCAATCATACGGCTGCACCAGTAGAAACTGTCGGTGCTGACCTCTTTGGTGGTGGAGGAGAAGTAGTCCGGCGTTGTGTCCACATCCGCATACATCGGGATGGACGCGCTGAACGCGTTGGAGGCAAAGGAGAGCCATTCCACCGTGCCCTTGCCCGGACGCATCTGGATGATGGCAAGGAAATCGTTGCGGTTGATGCCGATGGTACGGTACTTTCCGCGCTCACGCGGGTCGCCGTAGGAGCCGTACGGGTCATAGGGCGTGCCCTGATAATGGGAGGAGAGAAGATATTTTACATCTTCCACCGTGATTTTTTTCTCGGGCTTCATGCACCAGGGCAGGTCATCGGACTCCGGGGTATACTCGGCATCGGGGCCGTCCCAGTGCTTTGTGTGCGGGTTCATGCACCGCAGCATATACCAGGCGCGCGGCGTGTTGTAAACGTGGTCGGCGTCATCGTGACTGCCAAAGGCATCGCGGGGGTTGAGAGTGCCGTCAAACGAGAGGTTCAGATGGTACTTTTCCACCCACTCCTGCAAATCGGCACTGGCCATAAAGTTTTTCTGTTCGCCGAGCGCGTCCGCCATGTCAAAGCAGTCGATGCCAAGCTGGTTGGGCATGACAACATAGCAGTCGTCCGGCACGCGGCGGGCAATCCAGTGATGACCGCCGATGGTTTCCAGCCACCAGATTTCGTCATGGTCCTGGAACGCGATGCCGTTCATCTCATAGGTGCCGTACTGCTCCAAAAGCGAGCCGAGACGGCGCACACCCTCGCGAGCCGAGTGAATGTAGGGCAGAACGAGGCAGACAATGTCCTCCTCACCGATGCCGCCCGGCAGTTCCGGACTGCCGTCATGGGGCGGGATGTACTCCACCAGCGGGTCAGCCCCCAAGACGCGGGGGTTGGAGGTGATGGTCTCGGTCGCGGTCATTGCAACGTCAGCCGCATTGACGCCGCTTGCCGCCCAGATTCCCTTGCCTTTCACGGCGTTGGGGACGGCGGTATAGCGCAGGGGATTGTCCGGCAAATCAATCTCCAGATGGGAAATCACCGACCGATAGCGGCGCGGCGTTTTCTCCGGCGTGACAGATACGAATTTTTTGGGGGTGAAATGTCCCTCCATTGAGTCATCGTTGCGGGCAATCATGGTGGACCCGTCAAAAGATGCCTTTTTGCCGACAAGAATTGTGGTGCAGGGCACGATTGAACATCTCCTTCATTTCTGATTCCTGCCGCCCCGAGAGAGGGAGCCGGCGTTTTCATTATAGCACCATGAATGGTGGAAAACAAGGAGGAGTTTTTCAACATTTCCACCCCTCTTTGTTGAAAACCGGGGTCCGATTGTTCAAAACTTTGAGGGAGAGGAATTTTTTCGCATAGCATCCGCATTTTTCGCCCCCGGGCAAGGGTGAGTTTTTGCACCGTTCCGGGCCGGGTTTTTAACATTGGCGGACGGAAATGTTGAAAAGTGGGGGAGGAGAGAGTTTTCTGGGTGCTCTCTTGATCACAAAAGAGTACCGCCCACGGCAGCGAATGGTATAAAAGATAAACGGCAGCTGACGGCAAGGTCTTCAGTCCCTCCGTCTCGCTACGCGAGCCACCTCCCCTTGCACAGGGGAGGCAGTCTCTAATCCCATTAACGCCAGATAATTTTACCAGCCGCGCTCCACACGCCACTGCAGCGGCAGTCCTTGCACAGGGGAGCCAATCTCTAATCCCATAAACAAACCAAAAACATAATAAACGCGTTTACCTCACGTCAGGAACCGTCCCGCAGACAGCGGGGCGGTTATTTAATCGAAAATTTGAAAATTCGTCCCAAAGACTGTCCGGTTGTAGTCTTTGGGGTGAATTTTCAAATTTTCATACCTCTTTGGGGGTCTCGGGGGGCAGGCCCCCCGAGCCGGGGATTTTTTGCCTGCGCGGCTATGACGCGCAACGGCGCAGAGCGCCGTGCAAAAAACAATCGCGCAGCGATTGTTCCGAAATTGGTGTCCCGCCGAGGCGGGACGTTTGGCGTTGCAGTACCTAATCTTATTGCCGAGACTTTTCTGGGTACTCTTTTGGTCACAAAAGAGTACCGCCTGCGGCAGCGAGTGCTACGAAAGATAAACGGCAGTTGGCCGTGAGGTTTAAATCCCTTCCGTCTCGCTGCGCGAGCCACCTCCCCTTGCTTCAAGGGGAGGCTCATCTCTACTCCCATTAAAGTTACAATAACTTGGCGGTTGCGCTCCCCACACCGTCCCCGGCTGGCCCTGCTTCAAGGGGAACCACGCTACTAAAACCTGCCCGCGGCGGCGGAGATTTTCAACACTTTGGCGGGTTTGTGTTGAAAACTATTCGAGTTCTCACAGTCCCATCTCACTGAGATTGCCGAGTGCGGTGCGCAGGAGTGGGGCGGCGGGCTGGCCGGGAGCGCTCGTGACGCCGGCGGCGGCAAAGCCGGCACAGCATCCGAACGCCGCGCCGCAGATGCGGGTCACCGCGCCGATGCTCCCCATCGACATCGTGATGAGCGGCACGCCGGGCATGGCGGCGCCGGCTTGGGCGGTGGCCTCAAGGAGCGCGGCGGCATCGGCGGGCGTGTGCGGCATGGCGGCCAGCTTGGCAATGTCCGCCCCCTGCGCCCCCATGCGGCAAAGGCGTTCCGCCATCTCGGCACAGGGGGGTGTTTTGTCAAAATCATGGCTGCTGAATACCGTGTAAACGCCCGCGGCGCGCGCGGCGTCCCGAATGGCCGAGGTACAGCGCTCCCCGGCCGAAAGTTCCACGTCAATCAGGTCTGCCGCTCCGGTGGAGATAATTGCACGGCAAAGCTGTTCGTAGCGCTCCGGCGTTAAATCGGCAAGTCCGCCCTCCCGCGCCGTGCGGATGGTGGCAAGAATCGGCTTGCTGTCCCCGAGGATTTCCCGGGTTTTGTGCAGAGCCGCGCAGATGCTCGGCTCGTTTGGTGTCTCGAGCGCGTCAAGACGAAGCTCCACAATGTCACCCGCCTGACCCGCGCGGGACAGCGGCGCAAGGTCGTTGGCCATCACCGGCACTAAGACCCGGAACGTCCCCGCCGAGACCTTTTCGGGCGGCAGCAGCGTCACCCCGCGCACAGAAATTTCAGCCATGATACTCCTCCTCGTTCGTTTTCCCCATTATACCCGCCCGGGGGTGGAATGTAAAGGATG
>JAQXGE010000042.1 GCA_029006135.1 Oscillospiraceae bacterium
CTCAGACGGTTCAACACTTTCCACGTTGCTGACCCGGAAAATCAGTCCGAGCCGGAAAGCCTCATCGGCAAACAGAATCAGCGCGATATTCAAAAGCACAACCACCGTGCCGAAGAACCAGATGGGCCAGCTGCACCGGGATGTCAGTTCCGGGCCGGCCAGCAGTTCCAAAATGACTGCGGCAGAGGGAGCATATTCGTCGATAATGTTCCCGTCGGCATCCCGCACAATGCCGTCCGAACCGGCATAGAGAATCTGAATTTCCTCGGATGTGCCGTTCTCGGCATAAAGGTCCAGCGCCGAGTCATCAAAGGCAGAACGCTTGACACCGCCGCGGAAATAGACTTTGTCCCCATCAAGAATCTCAACCCCGGTCATCTGGGCGGATTGGTACTCCTTTGGCACGGCAGTCGGATCCTCCCGGACTGTGTAGGGACCGTAGGTGCTTTCCCCGCGCTGGAAGGTCACTGTATCCTGTGTGACGGTAAAACAGGCATCCTCCCAATCAACCCGCCCGGAGTAGACGGTGCACCCGTTTTCTTCCTGCGGCACAAGGATGGAACCCTGATACACATACCCGACCCGGAACGCCGCCGCGGCATATATCACCGCAAATAGAACAGCAAGAGCCGCCGAGAGAATAAGGACGGTTTTTTGGTAGCGGTTTAACTCTTTGACACGCTGCATAGGAACCTCCCGGTTTTTGTAAAATCCTGCAAAAGGGGGATGGTGCGGCGGCGCAAATCTACAGAGGAAAGTATGAAAAATCAGAACCGCCGTTCAGTCCTGCTTTTTATACGCAGTAAAGGAGAAAATGCCAATCAAAAGAGGAAAGAGAACCAGCCCGTAATTGACCCCGCCAAAACCCCGGGCAGCAATGCCGCCGACGAGTTCGGATATGCCGGTCAAAAGGGCAATAAGGGCGATACAGGCAATGATTAAATACACTTTTTTCATACAAAAAACCTCCATGCAGCGCGGTAAATGATTCTATCTTGACTAAAGAATATCATGGATACATTGAATAGTCAAGAAAAACGCCCTTTGGATAAAAACTTAATCCAAAGGGCGTTCTATCGTTCTTTTTTGCCGCAAAAGCGGGGTGAAATTATAAGTAGCTCGGTTCTTCGCGGCGGACGCCGGCGAGTTCGGGATGGTCAAGGACCGCACCGGCGCCAAGCGCCACGCAGTCCAGCGGCGCATCTGCAATATGGACCTCAATGCCGGTCTCGTTCTGAATGAGCCGGTCCAGCCCGCGCAGCAGCGCGCCGCCGCCGGAAATCGTGATGCCGCGGTCAATGATGTCGCTCGACAGTTCGGGCGGTGTACATTCCAGTGTATCCTTGACGGCCTCAACAATCCGCATCAGGCTTTCACTCATCGCATCGCGCACTTCTTCGGAGCGGATGAGAATATCCTTCGGCAGACCGTCCACAAGATTGCGGCCCTTGATTTCCATCGTTGTCTCGCCGCCGTCCGGGTCGGCAGGGTCGGGCGGACAGGCGGAGCCAATCTCCAGCTTAATCTGCTCGGCGGTGCGCTCACCGACCAGCAGATTGTATTTGCGCTTGATGTAGTTGGTGATGGAGGCATCCAGCGCATCGCCCGCACAGCGGACGCTGCGGGATGCCACGATGCCGGACAGCGAAATCACCGCCACCTCGGCCGTGCCGCCGCCGATATCTACAATCATGCTGCCCACCGGTTCCGCAGTCGGCAGCCCTGCACCGATGGCGGCCGCCATCGGCTCCTCAATGACGGTGACCTGCCGCGCACCGGCCCGGGCCGCAGCCTGCCGCACCGCGCGGCGCTCCACCTCGGTCACACCGGAGGGAACACAGATGACCACCCGCGGCCGGATCAGAAAATTCTTGCCGCAGGCCTGCCGGATGAAACTCTGCAGCATGGCCGCTGTAATGTCAAAATCCGCAATGACGCCGTCCTTGAGGGGACGGACCGCCAAAATAGAGTTGGGCGCCGCGCCGATGATGGCTTTGGCCTCGTGGCCTACGCAGCGTACCCGGAGCTCGTCACTCCGGGCATCCACCGCCACAACACTTGGCTCCCGGATGATAATGCCCCGGCCCTTCATATAGACCAGGGTGTTGGCGGTGCCCAGGTCAATGCCGATATCTTTTGTGAACATATTGCGCAGTACCTCAATGAAATGCTGAATCATGTTTGCCGGTTTGTTCGCCATAGCGGAAGCTTCTCCTTCCTCGTGCGGGCTTGCCCGCGCGGCGGTCAGAGCGCACCGAACTGCCGGAGCAGTTGGGCGGTGCGGTGAACAGGCAGGCCCATTATGTTGTAATAACATCCCTCAATGCCGCTGCACCACACGGCGGCGCGCCCCTGAATGGCGTAGCCGCCCGCCTTGTCATAGGGCTCCGGTGTGCGTACATAGTCCAAAAGTTCTTCCTCGGGTATGGGGGAAAAGTGAACGGTTGTCGTCTCCACCGTGGCGGCAGCACGTCCGTCTTGGCAGACACAGACACCGGTATGAACTTTGTGCGCCCGGCCGGACAGCGCACGCAGCATGGCCACGGCATCCTCTTCATTGCGGGGCTTGCCGAACACCATGCCGTCACAGTCCACAACGGTGTCACACCCAATCACGGTATCACCGGGGCAGTTCTGCGCCACGGCGCGCGCCTTGGCGCAGGCCAAAGCCTGCGCCAGATGGGCGGGCGTGTCCGCCATAATTTCACTTTCGTCCACATCGCTCGTCACGACCCGGTAATCGGGGGTGATGAGCGCCATCAATTCCCGGCGGCGCGGGCTGCCGGAGGCAAGGATTAAAGACATGAGGGGTTCCTTTCGCTGCTGATTATACCGCCCTGCGCGGGCGAAACGTGTTGAAATACGGGCGGCTCACTGTTTGCCGGTGGAACCAAATCCACCTTCGCCGCGCTGCGTCTGCCCCAAGGTGTCCGCCTGCACAAAGTCTGCCTGCCATACCGGCGCAATGCAGAGCTGTGCAACGCGGTCACCGGGGGCAATCGTGCAGGGTTCGCTGCCAAGATTGACCATGGGAATCTTGAGCTCGCCGCGGTAATCGCTGTCAATGACGCCGACACCATTGGCCATGCTCAGCCCCTGCCGGATGGCCAGCCCGCTGCGGGCATAGACCAGCGCCACGCAGTCTGCGCCCGGCAGTTCAATCGCAAGCCCGGTCGGGACAAGAACGCGCTCCATCGGTGCAAGGGTCAGCGGCTGCTCAATGGCAGCGCGCAGGTCAGCCGCCGCCGCGCCCGGCGTGGCATAAACGGGGACCTGTGCAAGAGGGGAGAGACGTGTGTATTTTACGGTTTTGCGTTCCATTGTGTATAGGACCTTTCCCGGGGTGTTCACTCACCGGCTCATATAGGATAACCCACGGGTGAACTCGCCGTCAAATGGTTGATTTTGTAAAAGCAGGTCGAGCACCTGCGCTGCGCGGTCGGGCGTTTCAATCGTGAAAGCCGCCACGGCCAGGTCAACGGGCAGTTCGCTCATCCGATCGCCCATGTAAAGCGGCACGGGGTTGTATACCGTGCGCATCCCGGCAAAGCCCGGCGCGCTGCACCGCACGGGGAAATCCCGTCCCTTGCGGTCACGCAGCCGGCCGCTCCCGCTGCACCCGGCGCAGTTTTTTACATTGCTCAGCGGGCAGGCACGGGTCAGCATGAGGGGCAGATGCCCATAGCACAGAGCCGCAGTGGGCAGCCCTTCCGGTGCAACCGCCCGCATGGCGGTCAGCGGTGTTTCGGGCTGGAGGAGCATCCCCTTGATTCCAAGGCAGGCATATTCCGATGCCGCCAGCGGGTTGGAAATGTTTAAGCCCAATCCGGCATAGAGAGGAAGGGACGTTTTGTACCGCAGCTGGGCGGGGTTGTTGACCACCGCACCGGCAAAACCGGCACCATCGAGAGCCTCAAGCCGGGCCATCGCGTCCGGCTCGATTTTGCCGAAACTCGCCCGCGGCAGTTCAAGCAGCGTCTTGCTCCGCAGTTCGTCCGGTACGGCCTGCGCTTCCCGGATGGGCAGAATCAGGCAGCGCAGCTGCGCCGTCAGTTCGGCGCCGGGAATCTGGTCAGCCCGCTCAAACCGCGCCGCAAGGGCAGGCACACCGCCCGCTGTCCGGGCGGGGAAGGAGGGCAGTGTGTAGGCTTTTGCCGGCATCGGCACGGGGGCGCTGCGCTGACGCAGCAGTTCCTCAAGCGCAGTGCGACGCAGTTCGTTCCACTCCGCACCCGGCAAAAACCCCGGCCCCTCCGGTCCGGTAAGATTTTCGACTTCTGATGTAATAAACGGTGTTCCGCCGGTTTTTTGCAGAGCGCGCTCAATGCCCGGCAGAGGGTCTTTCTGTGCGGGGGCGGGGGCGTTCTCACTGTAAACAATGGCGCGGTGACCGTCCTCATCGCGGGCGGTCAGCTTGATGCCTCCATCCTCGACGCCGCCGCTGATAGAAAAGCGGACCGGTACGCGCTGCATCTCCCGCCGGAAAAGCTCGCGCGCTTTGGGTGTGGCGGCGCGGGTGGCCGCAGCGTCCGCCTCGGTGCGCACACCGAACATGGCGCGCCCACTGCGGCCGGTCAGATATCCGTCACTGAAGCCGGAACGGGAGAAAATATCCCGCACGAGTGCTTCGTCATAAGGCTTGCCCTCCCGCGCGGCGCGGCAGGCCGCCACAGCGGCAGCTGCATACTCCGGCGTGCGCAGACGGCCCTCGATCTTGACGCTCGCCACACCCGCCGCCTGTAATTCCGCCATGTGCGGGATCAGGTCCATGTCCTTGAGGCTCAGATGGCACGCGCTTCCCGGCTGACCGGGACGCAGCGAACCGGAAGCGTCAAACGGCAGGCGGCAGGGCCCTGCGCAGGCGCCGCGGTTGCCGCTTCGTCCGCCTAAGAAGGCACTCATCATGCACTGACCGCTCATCGACATACACATCGCGCCATGGATGAACACTTCACACTCAATCGGGCTTGCCGCACAGATAGCGCGGATTTCTTCAAGGCTCAGTTCCCGGGCCAGAATGGCGCGGGTGTAGCCCAAATCCGCCAACTCACGCGCACCCTCGGGCGTATGGATGCTCATCTGGGTGGAACCGTGCAGCTTCAGCTCGGGCGCAATGGCCCGGACCAGCGCTGCGGCAGCCAGATCGTCCACAATAACGGCATCCGCACCGGCTTCGGCAATGGCGCGCACCGCGCGGGCCAGACCGTCCAGCTCATCCGCGTAGACCAGTGTGTTGAGGGTGACGTGGACGGCTACTCCCCGGGCATGACAAAAACACACCGCCTCCTGTAAGGCCTGCGGTGTGAAGTTCCCGGCGCTGCGCCGGGCATTAAAACCATCCAATCCCAAATAAACCGCATCGGCTCCGGCAAATACGGCGGCACGGAGCATCTCGGCATTGCCGGCGGGAGCCAGAATCTCGGGCGCGGGCATCAGCTGTCCTGATTCAGACGGCGATGCAGCTCGTCCACCTTTTTGCGCAGTGCAGCGTTCTCCCGCCGAAGTTCCTCGGCGGCCATCTTGGCGCTCGCGGCATCCTCAAGGTAATCCTTGATTTGGCGGCGCATATTATCGGCACTGCCGCTGGTCTTTTCCAATTCATCACGGTAGTTCAGCGCTGTCATGATGGCGGCGGTGGTGATGGAAATTGAGTTGGAGGAACTCATCAGTTCGTTCATGTCAAGATTCAGGCGATCCGCCAGATTCTGCATATAATCTTCGCTTTCGTTTGTTGAGACCACATAACTGGACCCGCAAATCGTCAGACGCACCTTTGTAGCCATAGATTGGTTCTCCTTTTACAATTTGAAACGTTTCAACAATATCCGAACATTTGTTCAAAAATAAGCAAACGAGGTAAAAATCTACGCATATATTATAGTATAAAATCCATGAAAGAAAAAGCCCCTTTTGTGGAAAAATGCGAAAATCCAACAACACGGACAAAAACTCTTGCGTTGAACGGCTTTTTTTACTATAATATCCAATGTGAGACTATCTATGAAACGCAGAATCCCCTCTTAACGCGGCCGTAACGGCCAGCCAATAATGTGAGGTAAGGAGAGTATCATAATGAAATACACAAAAAAGGAATTTGAGAAAATTCTGAAAGACACGCTGATGAGTGAGTGCGGCGTCACTCTGGAGGTTGCATCCCCTGATCAGATTTATCGCTGCCTGGCCATGATTACCCGCCAGATTATGTCGGACCGCCAGAAGAAGTTTCAGGCAAAGACCCTTGGCCAGGGCAAAAAGCAGGTCTATTATCTCTGCATGGAGTTCCTGATGGGCCGCAGCCTGCGCACAAGCCTGTTTAACCTGGGTCTCAACGAAGTGGCTGAGGCAGTTTTGGACGATGCAGGAATTCGCATTGATACGATTTATGAGCAGGAGCCCGATGCGGGCCTCGGCAACGGCGGTCTGGGCCGTCTTGCCGCCTGCTATCTGGATGGCATGGCCACCGACTGCATCCCCGGCACCGGCTATTCCATCCTGTATGAGTACGGTATCTTCAAACAGAAAATCGTGGACGGCTGGCAGCAGGAAACCGCTGATAACTGGCTGCCCGGCGGTCAGGTCTGGATTAAATCCCATCCCGACCAGGCGCAGGAAATCCGCTTTGACGGCGAAGTGACCGAGAGCTGGGACGGCGGGTTCCACCGCGTCAAGTATGAGAACTACAACTCCGTCATTGCCGTGCCCAACGATATGTATGTCGCCGGCTACGGCACGCAGGGCGTTTCCAAGCTGCGTCTGTGGCAGGCCAAGGCACCCAGCTTTGATATGGACAGCTTCAACGCCGGCAACTACAACACGGCCATTGCCCGCAATGCCTCCGCTGAGCTGATTTCCAAGATTCTCTACCCCAACGACAACCACACCGAGGGCAAGATTCTTCGTCTGCGTCAGCAGTATTTCTTCTCTGCCGCTTCTGTGGCCGATATCCTCAACAACCACCTCAGCCAGTACGGCACGCTGGATAATCTGCCTGACAAGGTCGCCATCCAGCTCAACGATACCCATCCCACTCTCGCCATCCCCGAAATGATGCGCATCCTGCTCGATGAGTGCAGCTACGGCTGGGATGAGGCGTTTGCCATCTGCCAGAAGGTCTTTGCCTACACCAACCACACCGTCATGAGCGAAGCTCTTGAAAAGTGGAATGTGGACATCTTCCGCTCCACGCTGCCCCGTATCTGGCAGATTGTCAAGGAGATGGACCGCCGCTGCCGCATCGACCTCGAGAAAGCGTTCCCCGGCGACCAGGGCAAGATCGACTATATGGCCATCATCGGCGACAACCAGATCCGCATGGCCAACATCTGCGCCTTCACCTGCCACTCCATCAACGGCGTGTCCAAGCTCCACAGTGAGATTATCAAGGACAGCGTTTTCCATGACTACTACCTCTATAAGCCGCAGGCCTTCAAGAATGTGACCAACGGCATTGCCTACCGCCGCTGGCTGCTGGCCTCCAACCCCGGCCTTACCAATCTGCTGGAGGAGAGCATCGGCGATGGCTTCAAGAGCGATGCTTCCCAGCTCAAGAAGCTGGAAGCCTACGCCAATGACCCCGCTATGCTGGAGTCCCTGGGCAAGGTCAAGCGTCAGAACAAGGTGGATTTCGCCAACTATCTGCAGAAATCCACCGGCCAGGTCATTGACCCCGACTCGATTTTCGACTGCCAGGTCAAGCGTATGCACGAGTACAAGCGCCAGCACCTGAATGCCATGAACATTGCGGCTGAGTACCTGTATCTCAAAGCCAACCCCAATGCCGAGTTCACTCCCAAAACCTATATCTTCGGCGCTAAGGCGGCACCCGGCTACTATATGGCCAAGCAGATGATCCGCCTGATCTGCAAGCTCGGCCAGCTGATTGACAGCGATCCCGCCGTCAAGGATAAGCTGCGCATTGTCTACCTTGAAGATTACTGCGTCTCGCTGTCCGAGCGCCTGATGCCTGCTTCCGAAGTGTCCGAGCAGATTTCTCTGGCCGGCACCGAGGCTTCCGGCACCGGCAACATGAAGTTCATGCTCAACGGTGCTGTGACGCTCGGCACGCTCGATGGCGCGAACGTTGAGATTGCCGATGCCGCCGGCAAGGAAAATGAGATTATCTTCGGTATGCTCACCCCCGAGGTCAATGCACTCAAGGGCATGGGCTACCATCCGCAGGCTTTCATCTCCGATGACAATGTCGCCATGGCCGTTCTCGATATGTTTGAGAAGGGCTGGAACGGGGAAGACTTCAGCGAGATTACCTCCAACCTGCGCAACTCCGATCCCTACATGGTTCTGGCCGACTTCAAGGATTACCGCCGTGCCCAGCATACCGTGCAGGAACTCTACCGCCAGAAGGAAACCTGGAACCGCATGAGCCTGATGAACATCGCCAATGCGGGTATCTTCTCCGCCGACCGCTCCGTCATGGACTACGCCCGTGACATCTGGGGCGCAACCCCCGTCCGCTGAGCGGCTGTGTCTTCCTGTAATTTGTGACGGCTGCTGCCTGCTTTCGCGGCAGGGCAGGAGCGTGGTTTGACTGTCTGCCGCCCCGCGAAAGTGCGTCAGCCCAGCCAAAAATTCAGACGGAATCCGCCGCAGTGGCGGTGCCGGACTGCTGCCGGCACCGCTTTCTGCGGCTTTTTTTGCCCCGGCCCCCTTGGGCCGAATGCCGGAACGTACGGCAACTTTATTTTGATCAAAGTAAGGACTGAAGTTTGTGTCAGAACAACGTTTCTTCAATTCCCGTATGGCAGAATATAAAACCCCCTTTGGCGCCACCCGCGCCGGACAGGAGGTCACCTGGCGCCTGACAGTGCCGGAAAACCTCGGCTATGTGGACCCGCATCTGGTCCTTGTCAAAGACCATGAGGACCCTGTCCATTACCGCATGAAATTTGACGGTCAGACGCCGGGGGTGAATCACTTTTCCTTCACGCTGGCTCCCACCACGCCGGGGCTCTATTTCTACCACTTTGATCTCTATACGGATTTCCGTAAAATCTACCGCGGCAAAAACGGAGAGGGCTACCTCACCTGGATTGACGGTGAGAGCTGGCAGCTCACGGTTTATGAGCCGGAGTTTGAGACGCCCGACTGGATTAAGTCCGGCACGATGTATCAGATTTTCCCCGACCGCTTCTGTGAGGGCGTTCCCAATAAGCCGATTCCCTTTGCGGACCGCATCTACCGCCCCGACAAGGACGGTGAGCCGTATTTCTGGCCCAACGAGCAGGACGGCGGCTACCTGAACATGGACTATTTCGGCGGGGATTTCAAGGGCATTCAGCAAAAACTGCCCTATCTGCAGGAACTGGGTATCACCTGCATCTACCTGAACCCGATTTTTGAGGCGCACTCCAACCACCGCTACAACACCGCCAACTACCTCAAGGCCGACCCGATGCTCGGCACCAATGAGGATTTTGCGGAACTTTGCGCCGCCGCAAAAAAGCGCGGTATCCGCATTATTCTGGACGGCGTGTTCAGCCACACAGGCTCGGACTCCCTCTATTTCAACCGCGAGGGCCGGTATGGGCCGGGCGGTGCCTACCGTGACCGAAATTCCCCTTACCGCTCCGGGTATGATTTCGATTCCGGCTATGCCTGCGGCTACCGCAGTTGGTGGGGATTTGAGACGCTGCCCGAGGTGGAGGAGGAAGATCCCTCCTATGTGGAATTTGTCTGCGGCAAGGGCGGCGTGATTGATACCTGGCTTTCCCTCGGCGCTTCCGGCTTCCGGCTGGATGTGGCGGACGAACTGCCGGATGAATTTATCGAGCAGATCCGTACGGCCATCAAGTCCCATGGCGAGGACAAGCTGCTGATCGGCGAGGTCTGGGAGGATGCCACCACCAAGGAGGCTTATGGCCGCCGGCGTACCTACCTGCGCGGCAAGGGACTGGACACTATCATGAACTATCCCTTCCGCAATGCCGCCGTGGACTTTGTCCGGGGGACGGACGCCGCCGAAATCGGCGAGCGGATTATGACCATCTGCGAAAATTACCCCAAGCCTGCGCTGGACTGCGCGATGAACTTCCTCTCCACACATGACACCGAGCGCGGCATCACGGCCATCGCCGGGGAGCCCGCCAACGGACGGGACCGCTACTGGCAGAGCAAACGCCGTATTCCGCCGGACCGCATTGAGGATGCACTGCGCAGGGAGCTGCTGGCCTATGCGCTGCTCTATACGCTCCCCGGCGTTCCCTGCGTGTACTACGGGGATGAGATTGGGATGCAGGGCTACCGCGACCCCTTCAACCGCGCCTACTTTGACTGGAACTCCACCGAGCGCCGCCTGCGCGTCCCGCTGGCCAACATGGCCAAACTTCGCCGCGGCTGTGATGCCTTTGACGGCGGCTCCATCGAGATGATTGAGGCACAGGGGGATGTACTGCATTACCGCCGTGTCGGCAAAGAACAGTCTGCCGAGATTATCCTGAACCGCGGCCCGCACCTCATTGCCCGCACAGCGTTCGGCAAGCAGGCGGAGGTCAATCCCTGCGGCTTCACGATTCTGGTTGAGGATAATCATCCAAATAATATCGGCTACTTCAAGGTCTACTGAACCTGAAAACCGGCCCAATAAGTAAAATTTCGGTTACGCCCCTCGGTGTGCATTGACAAAATGCTCCGGGGGGCGTAAATTGATACCATACAATAAAATTCGGCTCTGCCGACAATCTGGGAGGTTTGTTATGAAAATGCGTGTTGGTATCCTCACTTCGGGCGGCGACTGCCCGGGTTTGAACGCAACCATCCGCGGCGTGGCCAAGGCCCTCTATCAGCGCATGGGGGACAAGGTTGAGATCGTCGGCATTATGAATGGCTATGACGGACTGATTCGCGGCAATTACCGCGATATGGACCCCAGTGAGTTTTCCGGCATCCTGACGGTCGGCGGAACGATCCTCGGAACCAAGCGCACGCCTTTCAAGATGATGCGCGTGGTGGGGGAGGATAAGGTGGACAAGGTCGCCGCCATGAAAAAGACCTATAAGGAAGCTAAACTGGACTGCCTGCTCTGCTTAGGCGGCAACGGCACCCACAAAAACGCCAACCTCCTCAGCCAGGAGGGCCTCAACATCATTGGTCTGCCCAAGACCATTGACAATGATATCTACGGGACCGATGTCACGTTCGGCTTCCACACCGCCGTGGACATTGCAACCGAGGTCATTGACCGCATCCACACCACCGCAGGCAGCCACAGCCGCGTGATGTGCATTGAGGTGATGGGCAACAAGGCCGGATGGCTGACGCTGTATTCCGGCATCGCGGGCGGCGCCGATATCATCCTCATCCCCGAACATCCCTACGATATTCAGAAGGTTGCCAACGCCGTGGAGCGCCGCGCCAAGGCCGGCAAGAACTTCTCCATCCTTGCCGTGGCGGAGGGTGCATTCTCCACCGAAGAAGCTAAGATGAAGCGCAAGGAATGGACGGCTAAGCGTGCAGAAGCCGGCTACACCACCGCGACCAACCGCATTGCCAAACAGATTGAGGAGATGACGGGCGCCGAAACCCGCATCTGTGTACCTGGTCACATGCAGCGCGGCGGCAGCCCCAGCGCCTATGACCGCGTGCTTGCCACCCAGTTTGGCACCTATGCCGCCGGTCTTGTGGCGGACGAACATTACGGTGTCACTGTGGCCATGGTCAACAACCGTGTGACCGCCAACCCGCTGTCCGAGATTGCCGGCAAGACCCGCGGCGTTCCCGATGACTGCGACATGATGAACGTAGCCCGCTCGATGGGCATCAGCCTCGGCTGATTCAATAAGCATGAACTCTGCCCCGGCCCTGCCTCCCTGCACACGGCCGGGGTGTTTTGAACATAGGGACAGGAACTATGAATATGGTATGCCCGGTTCCGTGTGTTTAGGCTCATCCGGGAAAATTTTCCGCCCCCCGCGTCCTATTGACAGGAAACGACAAACCTGTTAAAATATTATCAATATCCGAAGGGGCCCGCGAGCAAGGGCTTCACCGGGTAGAAGAAGGAAGGAGGTTTTTCTATGGACAGTATATTCTGGCTTGCTGCCACGGCCGCTTTCGGCGCTGTGGAGGCGGCCACGACCGCGCTGGTGTCGGTGTGGTTTGCTGTGGGCAGTGCTGCGGCGCTGATCGTCAGCCTGTTCACCGACTCCCTTGGCGCACAGTTTGTGGTGTTTGCGGTGGTTTCCGCCATTGCGCTCGGCATCATGGTCCCAGCACTGGCCCGCCGCCGTAAGGAACACGCGCCGCCCGTCACCAACGGCTCACCCCTCACCATCGGGAAGCGGGGAACTGTGCTGCGCACCATTCAGCCCGGCGAGCTGGGCCGCGTCCATGTGGACGGTCTCGACTGGCAGGCACGGTCGGATACCACGCTTTCAGCCGGGGAAAAATGTGAAGTCAAGGACGTAGATGGCGCAGTGCTCATCGTCATCCCGGTCCCTGCCGAAGTGTCTGCCGATTCCGGCCAGTCCTGAAGGCCGGATGCTCTAAGAAGAAAGGAGAATCGTAATGCCTATTCTGATTGCCGTACTCGTTGTTCTTATTTTGATTGGTCTTGTCCGCTGCATTGTCATTGTCCCGCAGTCCAACGCCTACGTCACCGAGTGGCTCGGTGTCTACAAAGATACCTGGGGCGCGGGCCTGCACATCCGTACGCCTTTTGTGGAGCGCGTGGCCCGCAAGGTCAGCCTCAAGGAGGAAGCGGCTGATTTCCCCCCTCAGCCCGTTATCACGCGTGACAACGTCACCATGATGATTGACACTGTTGTGTTCTTCCAGGTGTTTGATGCCAAAGCCTATACCTACGGCGTCAACCGCCCGATTCAGGCCATCGAGAACCTGTCTGCCACGACCCTGCGTGACATCATTGGCTCTATGTCGCTGGATGAGACACTGACTTCCCGTGACCTCATCAACACCAAGATTACCGCGAGCCTGGACGAGGCGACCGACCGCTGGGGCATCAAGGTCAACCGTGTTGAGCTGAAGAACATTGAACCTCCCGCCGAAATCCGTCAGGCCATGGAGAAACAGATGAAGGCAGACCGCGAGAAGCGCGCTTCCATTCTGCTGGCTGAGGGTGAAAAGCAGGCCGCCATCACCCGTGCGGAAGGCGAGAAGGAATCCGCCATCCTGCGCGCCGAAGCCGTCAAACAGCAGCGCATCCGTGAGGCCGAAGGTGAAGCCCAGGCGCTGCTCATGGTCCAGAAAGCCAAGGCGGATGCCATCCGTCTGATTAACGAAGCTGAGCCGAGCAAGAATATGCTGGCACTGCGCAGCATGGAAGCGATGGAGAAGGTTGCCGAAGGCCAGGCAACTAAGATTATCGTTCCGAGCGAGATGCAGAATCTTGCCGCTACCGTTGCGTCTGTCACCGAAACAGTGAAAAGCTGATGTTGTGATGTACGCCTGACAGCCCTGATAAACAATTTTGCGCCCCCGCCGGGAAGTTTCCCGGCGGGGGCGCATTTTCTGTTTGAGGAGCGGAAAAACACCGATACTATTATGGCAGCTGTGTGGGACAATCGTCAAAAAGCTCCGCAAAATTCTTTTCACTGTATACGGGGATGCCGTTCTCTGTGAGCAGTTCGGCGGTCACACCCTGACCGGGAATGACACGGTGGGAAAAACTCCCGTCATAGATTCCGTCCGACCCGCAGCTGGGGCTGTTGGCTTTGAGGATGGCGGCTTCGCATCCCGTCAGGCGGGCCAATTCCAGCGCGGTTTGTGCACCTTTTCGGTACTGTTCCGTCACATCCGCACCGGTCTGAGCCACTACGCGATCACCCTGCCGCTCGGCGGGCGGACGCGGCGTGGGCAGCCCGCCATACACTTCGGGGCAGACCGGCACAATCGTATGCCCGCCCCGGCGCAGTGCTTCAATCAGCGGTTCGCAGGCATTGTGACCGCCGGAGTATTTGCAGCTGATGCCCAAAAGACAGCTGCTCACAAGGATTTTCATGGGGGAGCCTCCCTTTTGCGTTTCTTTCATTATAACATAGATTGGCACCGCTGTGCATACGATAAGACCTGAAATGCAAAGGAGGAAACCGCATGAAAATTTCTGCCGCAGAAACCCGCCGTCTTGCCGCGCAGGGCGCATTGATTTTAGATGTACGCACGCCGCAGGAATATGCCGGCGGCCACGTTCCGGGTGCAGTCAATCTGCCGCTCAGTGAAATGACCGCCGCGCGGGAAATTATCGGGGCGGATGACCGACCGGTCATCGTGTACTGTCAAAGCGGTGCCCGCAGTGCCCGCGCCGCCGCTGTGCTGCGGGCAGGCGGCTGGGAAAAGGTGTATGATCTGGGAAGCATTGGCTGCTGGGACGGAGAACTTGAAACATAACCGCCTTCTTGGGCCGGGAAAGGGGAGAAAACGCAATGCGGCTTTGGCTTGACCGTTCGCCGCGGCGGATGGGGGATTGGCTGACGCTTATCTTTGCCGCGGGGGCAGTGCTTGCCTGTGTAAGGTATCTGCCGCAGATTGCGGCGGGGGCGGCGCGGCTTTTCGGCCTGTTCAGCCCGTTTGTGATGGGATTGGGCCTTGCTTACCTTCTTGATATCCCCACCCGCTGGCTGGCCCGCAGGCTTTTCCGCGCACAGCGCACGCCGGCCATCGTGGGGGCCTATCTGCTCTTTTTCGGCGTATTGGCGGCGCTTGTCGGGCTGGTAGTGCCGCAGCTGGTCGTGAGCGTTTCGGGCTTTGCTTCGGCACTGCCCGGCTATACTGCACAGCTTGAAAATCTTCTTGGCCGTCTTCAGGCGCATTTCGGACTGGACACGACCACGCTCAAAGAATGGCTTGACCGTGCAGGGGCGGCGCTGGGGTCAGAACTCTCCGGATTGACCCCGGCACTGGCCGGCGCGGCCATGGACGCGGCAGGACAGCTGGCGGACTTTGTGATGGCGCTGGCGGCCTCGGTATATTTTCTGGCAGGGAAGGAAAAACTCCTGCACAGTGCCCGCACACTTCTGCGCACCGCTGTGCCGCCCCGGGCGCGGGGCAATGTGCTGGCCGTCTGCACACTCGCAAATCGGACCTTCTGCGGGTATCTCGGCGGTCAGCTGGTGGATGCCGTTCTGGTGGGACTCGAGACTTTTTTCCTCATGCTGCTCTTTCGCCTTCCCTTTGCGCCGCTCATTGCCGCCGTGGTGGCAGTGACCAACATCGTGCCGGTTCTGGGACCTTATTTGGGCGCAGTCCCCGGTGCTCTTTTGCTCCTGCTTGAAGGCAGCGCCGTGCAGGCAGTGGAATTTCTGATTATTGTGCTGGTAGTTCAGCAGGTGGATGGGAACTTTGTGGCGCCGCATATCCTGGGTGATGCCACGGGCCTGTCGGGGCTTGGCGTCCTGTTCGCTATTGTGGTGGGAGGCGGGTTGTTCGGGATTCCCGGCATGGTGCTGGGTGTGCCGGCTCTTGGTGTGGCGGCTGCCTTGGTGCGCAGCGCTTTGGGCAGTTTTGAGCAGACACCCGATTCCGGCAAAAATTCATAAAATCCCACTTGAAATGCTCTGTTTCAATGTTACAATAAAGACAGCGGCAGGTGCCGTAATTTCATGAGTGGGAGAAATACAATGAGCAAGAATATCTGGCTGCAAAAAAAGCCCGACACTACCTTGGACTGGCTGGGCATCATCTTTTGCAGCATCGGGTTTTATATCCTGCTGGGCCATTTGGACTTGTTTGTGGGAGCACTGAATAAGCTGTTCAGCATCCTGGCACCGTTTGCTGTCGGCATTGTCATTGCCTATGTGCTGGACTGCATTGTACGCCCTGTGCAGCATAAGTGGTTCAAGGACAACCCAAAAATGCGTTGGCTCTCTATGCTGATTGCCTATGCGGCTGCCATTCTGATTATCTTCGTGCTGGGCTGGATGGTGATTCCCCAGGTCATTTCCAGCGTTGTCATCCTGTTTGAAAATCTTCCCGGCTACTTCAACAACGTGCAGTCCCTTCTGCTGACGATTCAGGAACGGTTCGGCCTTGACGTCTCCAAAGCGGTGACGGCTCTTGATGATTATGAGCGGCTGATCAACGAACTGGGCAGCCTGCTGGCCAGCGCCGCACCGCAGATTATGGCCTCGGTGAGCAGCATTGCCTCCAATGTGATTGATATCTTTACCGCCATCGCTGCCAGTGTTTATATGCTTGCGGAGAAGGACAAGCTGCTCCGTCAGCTCCGCACCCTCGTACACGCCGTTTTCCCCCGTCAGATTGCCTCGGTCGTGCTGGATACCTGTACCCTTGCCAACGACAACTTTGAAGGGTTCTTTGTGGGCAAAATCATTGACTCCGCCATTATCGGCGCGCTGACTTTTGTGAGCTGTTCGCTGCTCAATATCAGCTTTGCACCGCTCATTGCGGTGGTTGTGGGTGTTACCAACATCATTCCGGTCTTCGGTCCGTTCATTGGGGCTGTTCCCTGTATTATCATCCTGCTGTTCGTCAAGCCGATTGATGCCGTCAAGTTCCTAATCCTGATTGTTATTATTC
Source organism: Oscillospiraceae bacterium (assembly GCA_029006135.1). Lineage (GTDB taxonomy): Bacteria > Bacillota > Clostridia > Oscillospirales > Ruminococcaceae > Gemmiger. Next base: position 16,507 of record JAQXGE010000042.1, read on the forward strand.
AGCAGGTGGATGGCAATGTGATTGGACCTAAGATCCTCGGCAAATCCATCGGTGTCTCGGCACTGTGGGTTCTGTTCTCCATCGTGGTGGGCGGTGACCTGTTCGGCGTTGTGGGCATGGTTCTCGGCGTTCCGGTGTTCGCCACGTTCTATGCACTTTTGCGTCAGTTTGTTCAGTGGTGCCTCAAGCGCCGCGGCATTGATGCAAACGGCAATCCTCTGAACGAAGCAAATACCGCCGAAGAAGCGCCCGTTTCCGTGCCGAAAACGTCCTCTGCGCAGTCCTGACCGCAAACCAATCAAAAAAATCAACGCCCCGGCGTGCTGACCCTCCAAAAGAGGGGAACACGCCGGGGCGTTTTGCTTTTATGAATCAGGCAAGGAAGCCGTTGACAATCTGGTCCTCGGCCTCTTTTTCGGTCAGGCCAAGCGTCATGAGCTTGATGAGCTGTTCGCCGGCAATCTTGCCGATAGCGGCTTCATGAATGAGGCTTGCATCCACGCTGTTGGCGGTCAGCTGCGGGCTGGCCAGCACACAGGCATGGTCCATGATGATGGCATCACACTCGGTATGACCCGCGCAGGCGCAGTTGCCGTTGATGCGGCTGATGAATTCCTGACGGCTGGTGTCCTTTGCAACGCTGCGGCTCACCACGTTGGCACTGCATCCCTCACCGTTCAAATCCACGTCAAAGTCGGTGGTGGCTTTCTGGTCGCCAGTGGTCATGATTTTCTCGTGGATGACAAGGCTTGCCCCCTCGGCCAAATCGCCGCTTGTCTTGCGCAGCGTATCGTCAATGCCGGCGATCTGGGTGGTTTCCATCTCCATGTGAGCGCCCTCGGCCAGATGGACGATCGTGGTGGGGTTCATGACCTGCTTGCCGCGGCCGTCACCCTCGCCATAGTGCTTCTCAACATAGCGCAGTTTGGCGTTGCGTCCCACATAGAACGTGTGGATGCCGTCATGCCGCGCCTCGTTGCCGGCTGCGCCGCCGCAGTTGTGGATGCCGCAGCCCGCAATGATGGTCACGTCACAGTCCTCACCGATGTGAAAATCATTGTAGACAAGGTCCTTGAGACCTGCCTGACTGAGGATGACGGGAATATGAACGCTCTCGTTCTTGGTACCCGGTTCAATATAGATATCAATGCCGGGCTTGTCCTCTTTGGTGACAATGTTGATATGGGCTGTCGTGTTGCGGCTTTCCAGCTTGCCGTTGGCCCGGATATTGTAGGCACCCACCGGCAGAGAATCCAAGTCGGCAACCTCATGAAGCAGTTTCTTTTCAATGGCGTCCATCAGCTGCGCACCCCCTCAACTTTATCGGCCAGCACGCTGCATGCGGCGCTGGCGGCATCGGCACTGCCCAAAAGGCAGGGCAGAAGTGCCTCACGCGGGCCCATCTGGGCAATGCCGCCGTCCTTGATGACTACAATGGTGTCGGCAATGTTCAAAATGCGTTCCTGATGGCTGATGATGAGGATGCTGCCCTTGGTCTGCTCATACATCTTCTCAAACACGCGAATCAGGTTCTGGAAGCTCCACAGGTCAATGCCGGCTTCCGGCTCGTCAAAGATGGAAAGCTTGGTTCCGCGCGCAAGGACCATGGCAATCTCAATGCGCTTGAGCTCGCCGCCCGAAAGGCTGTCGTTCAGTTCGCGGTCGATATAGTCACGGGCGCACAGGCCCACTTCACTCAGATAGGCGCAGGCATCGTTGACGCTGGTGTTTTTCCCGGCTGCCAGGCTCAGCAGGTCTTTGACGCGCAGGCCCTTGAACCGCACCGGCTGCTGGAACGCATAGCTGATGCCAAGGTTGGCGCGCTCAGTGATGGAAAGGTTGGTAATGTCCACGCCGTCAAGCAGAATCTGGCCGGAAGTGGGCTGATAGATGCCGGCAATCACCTTGGCCAGCGTGGATTTTCCGCCGCCGTTCGGCCCGGTGATGGCCACAAAACGGTCCTGCACGGTCAGAGAAATGTCGTGCAGGATCTCTTTATTATCGTCGGTCTCATAGCCGACATGACGAAGTTCAAGCATGAAAAGCCTCCATAGGATCGGCCGCAGCCCTGCCGCTGCCGAAAATTACCTGTTTATCATACCACGAACCGGCACAAAGCACAAGATATTTGCACCCTGCACGGCCCGATTTATCGGGCATTGCAGAATTTTATTGAAAAACTGCACAAAAAAATCTTGACAGTGCCGTCAAATGGTGTTATCTTTTAGGTGTTAAAAGCGTTGAACGGGAAAAGTACCCTCCAACATCCGCACAGAGAGCCTGGCATTTGCTGTGAGCCGGGACGGGGACGGGAGGAGAAAGAACACCCGGGAGCTGCAACCCCAACCCGCAGGAATCCTGCGGCAGTAAGGAATGCCGTCAGCCGCACGTTAGAACGGCAGCGTTTCAAAGGTGAACGTGTACGGAAAAAAGTGACCGTATGCCTTTTTTGTGGCTGCGGTAATTTAGGTGGCACCGCGGATCCGAAGCAGCGATTCGTCCTAAAGACAGGGCGAGTGGGCTGCTTATTTTTATACCATCTCGCAAGTTGGTGTAAAAGAAAAGGAGTGTCATCGAATGTGCTGTGTTATGGGTTATGCCGGACATGATTTGTCCCAGGAAAAATTTACCGAATATCTTCTGCGGACTGCCTCCCGCGGTCCCGATGACCACCGCGTCGCACAGACCGAGTTTGGTCTGATTGGCTTTGGACGCCTTGCCATCATGGGCCTGACGCCTGAGGGAATGCAGCCGTTCTTCCGCGGCAATGACTGCGTTGTCTGCAACGGAGAACTGTACGGTTTCCGCACGGTCAAGAAGGAACTGGAGCAGGACGGCTATACCTTTGAATCGGATTCGGACTGCGAGATTATCCTTCCTCTTTACTACAAATACGGCCTTGATATGTTCAAGCATCTTGATGCCGAGTTCGCCATGATTCTCTATGACAGCCGCAAAAAGCTGCTCATCGCCGCGCGTGACCCCATCGGCATCCGTCCGCTGTTCTACGGTTACAGCGACTCCGGCAAGATTGCCTTTGCCTCCGAGGCCAAGAACCTTGTGGGACTTTGCAAAAAGATTTACCCGTTCCCCATCGGAACCTACTACTGCAACGGTCAGTTTGTGCGCTACTGCGATATTGCGGATGTCCCTGCCTGCCATCACGATGACATGGATACCATCCTGACCAACATCCGTGAAAAGCTGATTGCCGGTGTGGATAAGCGCCTTGACTCCGATACGCCGGTCGGTTTCCTGCTCTCCGGCGGTCTTGATTCCAGCCTTGTCTGTGCCATTGCCGCCAAAAAACTCGACAAGCCCATCCGCACCTTTGCCATCGGCATGAGTGAGGACGCTATTGACCTCAAGTATGCCCGCCAGGTGGCGGATTATCTCCACGCCGACCACACCGAGGTCATCATCAACCGCGAAATCGTCCTTGATGCACTTGAGGATGTCATTGCCATGCTCGGCACATGGGACATCACGACCATCCGTGCATCGGTCGGTATGTATCTGGTCTGCAAATATATTCATGAAAACACCGATATCCGCGTCCTTTTGACCGGTGAAATCTCCGATGAGCTGTTCGGCTATAAATATACCGACTTCGCTCCCTCCGCGCATGAGTTCCAGGCGGAGAGCCAGAAGCGGATCCGCGAACTGTATATGTATGACGTGCTTCGCGCGGATCGCTGCATCAGCGTCAACAGCTTGGAAGCCCGGGTGCCTTTCGGCGAGTTGGATTTTGTGAAGTATGTGATGGCCATTGACCCTGAACGCAAGCTCAACACCTACGGCAAGGGCAAGTACCTGCTCCGCAAGGCCTTTGAGGGCGATTGGCTGCCCGAGAGCATCCTCTGGCGTGAAAAAGCAGCTTTCTCGGATGCTGTGGGCCACTCCATGGTGGATGATATCAAGGAATATGCTGAAACTCTCTACACGGACGATGAACTGGCCCAAAAGAGCGCACAGTATGCCTACTGCCCGCCCTTCACCAAGGAGAGCCTGCTCTACCGCGAAATCTTTGAGAAATACTATCCCGGCCAGGCCGAGATGATTGTGGATTACTGGATGCCCAACAAGTCCTGGCCCAACTGCGCCGTGGATGACCCCAGTGCCCGCGTTCTCAAGAACTACGGCGATTCCGGCAAATAATGCCTGTCTGCTGAACCGATAAACCTGCGCCGCGAATCAGAGCTGCCCGCTTTGACCCGCGGCGCTTTTGCGTGCCCCTTGCGGTGCCGCGCGGGACGGACTATAATAGCAGGGAAGGATAGGAAAGGAACGAAGAACCATGAATGTTCGCCATGCGGAGCCAACCGACCTGCCCGCACTGCTCGCCATCTTTGACCGCGCCCGGGCGTTTATGGCGGCTAACGGGAACCCAACCCAGTGGCCGCCCAGCTACCCCGATGCGGAACTGATGAGTGAACAGATTGAGCAGAATGTCTGCTATGTGATTGAGCACAATGACCAGATTGAGGGAACTTTTTGCTATATTCCCGGCGAGGAACCTACCTACGCCAAAATCGAGGACGGTGCCTGGCCGGAGGACTGCCCCTATGCCACCATCCACCGCCTTGCCTCGGCGGGGCGGGTCAGCGGTGTGGCGGATGCCTGCTTTGACTGGTGTCTTTCCCGCGGCCTGCCGCTCCGGGCCGATACGCATGACGATAACCGCATCATGCAGCACCTGCTGGAACGCCGCGGCTTCTCCCGCTGCGGGCGCATTTTTACCGATAACGGAACCCCGCGCATTGCCTACTATCACCCATTGCCCGCGTCCTGCACGGCAAATCCCGTGACGGAGCGCAATGCCCGCGCGGTCTATCAGGCAATACGCCCGCTGCTCGGTACTCGCAGCCCGCTGCTCATCGCGCTGGACGGCCGCTGTGCGGCGGGCAAGACGACCCTCGCCGCCGCACTCTCCGAGCGGTACGGCTGGGGCGTGGTCCATCTCGATGACTTTTTCCTGCGCCCTGACCAGCGCACGGCCGAGCGCCTTGCCGAGCCGGGCGGGAACCTCGACAGGGAACGCTTTGCCGAGGAGGTTCTGCGCCCTCTGCGGGAAAACCGCGGCGGTACCTATCGCGTTTTTGACTGCCGCACAATGGACTTTGACCCGGAACCCCGCCCGCTGCCAAAGACGCCGGTCGCTTTGCTCGAAGGCTCCTATGCCTGCCACCCTGATTTGCAGGGATTTTACGACTTGCGTGTATTTCTTACGGTGGACCCGCAGGAACAGCTGCGCCGCCTTGCTCAGCGCAGCCCGGATAAACTCAAGGATTTCCGTGAGCGCTGGATTCCGATGGAAGAACGCTATATCGACTTCTTCTCCGTTCCCGCTCACTGCACTCTGACGCTGGCGGGGGAATAAACAGACTCTGAAACAGTGAAACGAAAAAAAACACGCCGCACGCTTTTTGAAAAGCACTGCGGCGTGATTTTTGTTTTACTTTGCCGGGCACAGCTCAAAGATGCGCGTTGACCCGGTGCAGAGGGCAGGGGAGCGGGTGATTCGCCATTCTGGTAAAGAAAAGGAAAAAGCAACAGTACTTCATAAAATTTTTTGAAAATGATGATTTAAATCATAAAAATGTACTATAATATACGGTAAGAAATCCAGTCTCCGTGCAAAAAACGATGAGGGAAATGTATATCTGAAAATCCCCGCACACAGGCAGGAGACAATAACCTGTATACGGGGATCTTGTTATGAAAAGATAAAATGGATTATGCGAAGTTAATCATCAGGATTTGAGTGCACCGCAGACGCAAGCACCGGTGGCTTTATTGTACTCATGCTTCTCGGTCTCCAATTTTTCGCCACAATCACGGCAGAAGAACGTGTGGGTGCCGTCTTCATTGTTTTTCACACTCTTGGAAGTATGCTCGCACACATCCAAGGGCTTGAGTGCACCGCAGACGCAAGCACCGGTGGCTTTATTGTACTCATGCTTCTCGGTCTCCAATTTTTCGCCACAATCACGGCAGAAGAACGTGTGGGTGCCGTCTTCATTGTTTTTCACACTCTTGGAAATGTGGTTGCAGTACATCAGGTAACCGCAGGAATCGCACTTGCCGTCACCATCGGGATCCAGGCACTTGACGGTCATATAGTTGCCGCAGGAGCAGTTCACATTGTGGGTGCCGTCATTGTTGGAGGTGACACCCGCATCGAACAGGCAGCCCATCTTGTAACCGCAGGAATCGCAGGCGTGGTCACCATCGTAATCATAGCATTTATAAGTGACAAAGTCACCGCAGGAGCAGTTCACATTGTGGGTACCGTCATTGTTGGAGGCGACGCCTGCATCATACAGGCAACCCATCTTGTAACCGCAGGAATCGCAGGCGTGGTCACCATCGTAATCATAGCATTTATAAGTGACAGAGTCACCGCAGGAGCAGTTCACATTGTGGGTGCCGTCGTTGTTGGAGGTGACGCCTGCATCATACAGGCAGCCCATCTTGTAACCACAGGAATCGCAGGCATGATCACCATCATAATCATAGCAGTCAAAAGTGACAAACTTACCGCAGGAACAGTAAGTTTTGTGTGTGCCATCGTGATTGGAGACGCTTCCAGCGGCAAAGTCACACTCATGGTTGGGGTCTTTTGCATTATCGGCAGCAAAGACCGTCAGGGGTGCCATACTGAAGACGAAGGTAAGTGTCAGCAGTAAGGCTAAAAGTTTCTGTTTCATTTACAATTTTCCTCCTAATACAGATTTTGTACCTAAATGAATTGCATATCATGTCGCAAAACATTCTGACAACATTATAGTCTTTATAATGACTATAGTCAAGACGGAAAATATATTTTATTATGTCACTTAATAAACATTGGAGGTGGAAAAAGTGATTGTATATCAGCCTTTTTGGGAAACACTCAAAGAATCCCCTGAAACCACATACACGCTGATAAAAAATCACCACCTTTCCAGTTCAACGGTAGATAAGCTGAGAAAAAATAAACCGATTACAACAACCACATTGAATGATTTGTGCAGGATTTTGAATTGCCGGATAGAAGACGTCGCTGAATATGTCCCGAGCGACAATGACCAGATTCTGTAAATGGATTCATAAGGATTCTATATATAAAAAAGAAAAAGCAGCCATCTTCGCGGGGCTGATATAGTCCCCTTAGTGTAGACTTGAAACTTTTGTTATTTCAAGTGTCTACTCTAAGGGGACTATATCACTCCGCTGCAAAGAGGGCTGTTTTTTATATTGGTTATATTTGAATAAATACCTTTTTATAAATAATATATGTCCTCGCCGCGCTCCGGCCGTCCTTTCAAATCCTGTCACTCTGACAAGGCAAACAGCCAACGCTGTCTTTAGATGACATTGGATGTTTTGGAAAATATCCTCCTCAGCCTTCCAGATACAGCGCTCGCAGAAGGGCCTGATCGTCTTGTCTAAATCCGATTCCCTTTTCAGTGAACAAAATTTACTGTTGAATAGGATCTGGAAAAATCATATTGCAGGAGACATCGTTTTCGTATGATTACATGGTGGTTGCCTATGGTCCAGCGATGTATTGCATGCCTGCAAAAGATGGCTATTCATCACACAGGATTCTTGTCAAACTGCGCAGAACATCTCCCCTGACAAAAACAAGAAATGTATTGACAAGAGCTTATCTCTTATATAGTATTATAGATAAACCGTTTTTGCAATCATGTGTTTCTCCATTAATAATTTGTTTTTTTACATGGTATCAGACACAGGCTCCCTGGCTGAAATTGCCCGAAGGCTGTGCCCTAAAAATCCTTTTTGACGTTCCTTCTTGCTGCCTATCAATCATTCAGCACCAAGCAGTCAGATACTATCAGGAGGTAAATCGTTGGATATTTGCTATGCCGCGGATAACAACTTCAGTATGCAGACAGCGGTCAGTATTGTATCGGTTTTGAACACTACAAAAGACACCCATCTGCGGTTCCATATTCTGGATTCCGGCATATCAGAGGAAAACCGGAAAATGCTAACTTCTTTGACTGAAAACGCCCACGCAGAAATTTATTATTATGACGTTTCCGCCCAGCTTGAACTGATTCGGGAAAAAGGACAGCGGCAGTGGGGCGATATATGCACCTATGCAACATGGGGACGTCTTTTTTTGACGGAGGTCCTTCCGGCCGATATTTCCCGTATCCTGTATCTGGACGGGGATGTAATTGCAGCGGCCAGCCTCGCGCCGCTCGAAACTATGGATTTGCACGGTCAGCCTTTAGGTGCTGTTGAGGATTGTACACCCCGCAGCCACCGGAAAGCCATCGGGATGAATCCCTCGTCCCGCTACTTCAATGCTGGTGTCCTTTTGTTAGATATGGAGATGTGGCGTAAAATGTTCCCGCATCCAGCTGTTTATCTTGACCATCTGCTTGACAGAGAAAAGCCTTTTCCGATGGCAGATCAGGATGTGCTGAATCTTCTGTTTGAAGGGCACTGCACTTTTCTGCCGCTTCGCTATAATTATTCTTCCTGGTTCCGCGCTTTGGATCTCACGGCTTTGAAACATATGATGCAGGATGCAGATCTCTGCAGTCATACGCGGTCGGAAGTCCGCGAATGTGCTAAGGGTGCCGTACTGGTCCATTACAACACCTGCAGTCTGATGGTTCGGCCCTGGTACAACGGTTCGACCGATCCGGCGCGGGAACTGTGGCGTTCCTCGTACGCGGCCAGCCCCTGGTCCGGCTGCGCATTCCGGGATGAACCACCAATATTGTGCAAGGCTGAGCAGAAAGACCGCGCCCTCTATCAGGCGGTCGGACGGCATCTGTTCTCTCCTGTACACAGCTTAAAACGATGTCTGAGCAGTTGGCTGCACAAACACCGCGGCAGGTGATCAGACGCACGGCCTATTTCCTTGCCAATAAGCCGAATCGTGCATCGCATTCTATATTTAGAAGAAGGAAAATATTTTTCTCATGAATACCAGAACAGAGCGAACAGAACAAGAATATCAGGCACTTGAGGAGAGGCTTTCGGCGTGTGAGAACACATTATATACGCTTGGCGAAACTCTCGAACGTGAAAAGACGTGGCTTGACCGGCTCAATGACAGCAAAGCCTTCAAGCTGGCCCATCTGTGGGAACGGATACGCGGTCAGGTTATGGGCTGCCGCTACGAACGCCGGCTTTTTGGCAGGTGGCTGAGGAAACAGCCTGTTCCTCCTTCCCGGTTTAGCTACGTGTATCACCTCCAAAAAGAACGCGACTGCGCAGAAAAAATATATCGCCAATATATACGCGAGTCAGGTCGAGGTCCCACGCCTCTTGAGAAGGAATACCTTTCTTTTACGGCGCGGAAAATTGCCGGTCCGGACTTGACCCGTCTGGAGTTTCCGCAGGAGAAAGGACTGGTTTCTGTTGTACTGCCAGTCTATAACGGCGGTTCCATGCTGGATGAATCCGTGCAGAGTGTTCTGGCGCAGACCTTTTCCAACTTTGAACTGATTATCGTGGATGACGGCTCAACGGACCGAACCCCCGAACGGGCAGATTTCTGGGCCTCACAGGATGCCCGTATTCACGTTCTGCACCAGTCCAACAAAAAAATCCCCGGCGCGCTGAACGCAGGTTTTGCCATGGCCAAGGGAGAATTTTTGACTTGGACCAGCGCAGATAACCGGATGCACCCGAATTTTCTGGAGATTATGGTCCGGTATCTGGAGCAGCACCCCCAAACCGCTATGTGCTTTGCCAATATGCGCGTCATTGATGAGAACGGCGTTCCCCTTATGCAGAACGACTGGTACCCTCAGGAAGGAAGTCCAGAGGTCGTTTCCTTTCCGATCAGAACTGCTGGGCTGAACGTCTGCGGGGAAAACACCATCGGCGCAGCATTCCTTTACCGCCGCGCTGTGCCGGAACTGCTGGGCGGTTATGACCCCTGCCTGTATACCGTTGAAGATTATGATTACTGGATTCGTGTTCAGGACTTCTTCTCTCTTGAACATATCCAAAACCCTGCACCGGTGTATGACTACCGTCTGCACAGCAGCAGTCTGACGGCTCGATCCAAAGAACTGCACATCAATGAAATGCGCAGCCGTCTGATGGGGGTGGAACTGGCCCGTCAAGAAGAGATTCTGGAGCCTGTCTGCTGGCTGGTTCAGCCTGGAAATTTCTCCAATTCCTGGTGCGATTTGTGCCGCAAAGTCGGAGACCCGGTGATTTCCCAAGCGCATACGCAGAATCTTGAGCGGTATGTGGAAGTTTCCATCAAAGAAACCGGCGCCGGAGCCCGTTGCGTACAAGCCTGCGTCAAAGGATGCAGCACTGAATGGAGCCTGTGCATTACAGTTGGAAAGCGTTCGGCTGCGGCAAAGTCCCTCCATGCAGATGATTTGGAGACTGCCTTCCGGTCCGTGCGTGTCTTTGCTGCGGCAAACTGGGCAAAATCCCTATCCGCTCCGCTGCCTGAGGTGCGGTCAGCGGCTTCCATTGTGCTGTATGTCCCTGCCGGGCTGCCCACGCAAACCGCCCGCCAAATGATACAGGAAGCACGTGAGCGGGCAGAGGAGACACAAGAAAAAATTCAGATTCTCGTCTTATCGGGGAATCCTCTGCCTCCCACAAACGATGCCGATATTCTATTTCGCTATCTGCCGGCCTACAGCGAAGCACAGGCATGGAATTCCGCATTGCGCCAAATTCATTCTGAGTGGGCCGTATTTATGACCCCTGGCAAGCACCTGTGCCCCGGTGCACTGAAACAGATTGCTCAGGATTTTTCCGATGACCGTTATTGTGCAGCTATTTTCGCCTCCGGGGGAACGGACAAAATGTATACACGTTTGCCGGAGGGAGAAAGTCCTGCTGCGTTGGGTTTGTTCGCGGTAAAAAGAGCAATGGTG
>JAQXGE010000043.1 GCA_029006135.1 Oscillospiraceae bacterium
CGACAAGCTGATTGCCAGCATCAAGTCTGAGACCGACTTTGCCAAGCGCGCCAATATGCTGCATCAGGCCGAGGATATGCTGATGGAGACCTACGCCATCGTTCCTCTGTACTACTACAATGACCCCTACATGATGAAGTCCAACGTGACCGGTATGTACGCCAACGCTTTCGGTTACAAGTACTTCATGTACTGCACCAAGACTGCCGGCTGATCCTTTGACCGCCGTGCGGCCCGTGCCGTAGCAAACCAGTGAACCAGCGCCCCGCCGGGCTTTTCGATCCGGCGGGGCGCTGGTTTTGTCTGCTGCGGCGGGGGAGGGAATGCCCCCGGGAAACCATCCGCCAACCAAAAAGACGGGAACCCTTGCGGGTTCCCGCCTTTTTATCATCGTTGGGGAAAAGAATTACTGGGCAGCGGAAACCTGGATGGTCTCGCCGGCTTTGCCGTCCTTCTCAATGGCCTCCATCAGGGCACGGGCATCGTCAGAAGCGTGGGTGGCACCGGCAATGGTGTCAATCTTCTTGGCGGTACCGGCCTTCTGGATGTTCTCGCTCAGCTGGGGAATCCACTCAGAGGGGTGGGGGTCCATGGGGTAGGTCTCCGCAGTGGTCTCACTCTTCTTGTTGCCGTCGGCATCGTAGCTCTCAAAGGTGGCAGAAACAACCTTGCCGTCCTTGTACTCGACAACCAGGGTGTCGCGCCAGCCATGGGAAGATTCCATTGCGGCATCATCCATCTCGGCGGTGTAAACACCGTCCGCTTTGCCGGAAGAGCTCCCGGAGCTGCAGGCGGCCAGGCTGAAGGCCATCACAGCGGCCAGGCCAAGGGTCATAAGCTTTTTCATCAGTTTTGTCCTCCCTAAAATAAAACATCATGGTTCGACATTTTTTTTGCCAAACAACCTGAATATTATAGCAAAATGGGGGACATTTGTCAATATCTGTGCTTTAGATGGAACGATTCAGCGAAGAGGCATCCGTATCATAAAGGGAAATGTACGCGCTTTTTTTCTCTCGCTTCTCAATGAGCGCGGCAGCAAGCATCAGAATGCCAAAAACAGCCGCACAGGCGGTCAGCAGTTTGCAGAATGTTTTCATAGTACACCTCCATTTGTTCGGAAAGGCTGCGGTAAACTAAAAGCAGTATACCATATTTTCTCACTTGGCGCAAACCCCGGAAAATAAATCTGTTATACAGGATATTCTCCAAAGTTTGTCATACAGAAAACCGCCATTTTGTATTGACTTGTGCCGCAAAAATGCTAAAATATAAGAGTATTTACATTTGCTTTTTGGGGAAATGGCTGTTTTTTATTTAACGAACATTGCTGCAGCGATTCACCCAAAAGCGAAAAGAAATGGGGGAAACAGAATCCATGTTTAAGTCCCTGAAGCGTTCTGCCAAGGGTGCTGCGGTGCCGCATGAGAAGGGCACGGCCGGGATGGCCACGGTTCAGATGGCTACACCTGCCCATGTCATTATTCCCATGTCGATGCACATTGGTGCTCCCGCGGAACCGGTCGTCAAAAAGGGCGACCAGGTCTATGTTGGTACTCTGATTGGCAAGGCCGGCGGCTTTGTCAGCGCCAACATCTATTCCAGTGTGTCCGGTACGGTCGAGGGCGTTGCTCCGTTCCGTATGGTAAATGGCCCGGTTTGCCAGGCTGTTGCCATTGCGAGCGATGGGCAGCAGACCGTTGACCCGTCCTGCACGCCGCCTGTTGTGAATGACAAAAAGAGCCTTCTCGCTGCTGTTCAGGCCTGCGGCTTGGTGGGCCTTGGCGGCGCGGGCTTCCCGACCCACGTCAAACTCGCAGCGGACACCGTTGATACGCTGCTCATCAACGCAGCGGAGTGCGAACCTTACCTGACCACCGACACCCGCGAGATGTTGGAATGCAGCGATACCATTATCTCGGGCATCGAGGCCGTGATGAAGTACTGCAACATTCCGAACTGCATCATCGGCATCGAGCGCAACAAGCCGGAGTGCATTGATTTGATGTGCTCTCTGGTTCGCGATATGCAGGGAGTGTCGGTGAAGCCGCTGCCCATGCGCTATCCGCAGGGCGCTGAAAAAACGCTGGTTGAGACCTGCACCGGCCGCGAAGTGCCTCAGGTCGGTCCTTCCGGCAAGCCGGGCCTGCCCGCTGATGTGGGATGCATCATCATGAACGTGACCAGCATCTCGACACTGGGCAAATTCCTGCGCACCGGTATTCCTCTGACCACCAAGCGCCTCACTGTGGAGGGCGATGCCATCGCCAAGCCGCAGAACATTGAGGTGCCCATCGGCACGCTGTACCGCGATGTCATTGAGGCCTGCGGCGGTATCAAACCCGATGTGGAACTGGGCAAGATTATCTTTGGCGGTCCCATGATGGGCGGCGCTTCGCCCAGTGCGGATTACCCCGTGCTCAAGCAGAACAACGGCCTGCTGCTCTTCAGCCGCAAGATGGCCACCCTGCCTGACCCGGAGCCCTGCATCCGCTGCGGCCGCTGCATTACGGCCTGCCCCATGGGCCTTGAGCCTGTGGTGATCGTGGAAGCCTTCGGCAACAAGGACTTCGATACCATGAAGGCACGCTGTGTGGATCTCTGCGTTGCCTGCGGCAGCTGCACCTATGCCTGCCCGGCCAAGCGGCCGGTGGCTCAGAACATGGGCCTGGCGAAAGCCTGGTACATGGGCGAGCTGCGCAAAGGAGGGAAATAAGGAATGGAAGACCGTTTGATTGTAACTGCCTCGCCGCATATTCGTGACACGGCAACGACACGCGGCCTGATGGGGAATGTGCTGATTGCGCTGATCCCCAGCATTGTGGCTTCTGCGCTGATTTTTGGACCCCGTGCTCTGCTGCTCATCGGTGTGACCACGGCGGCCTGCGTGGGCTTTGAATATCTGTACTGCCTGATTATGCATAAGCCCAACCCTGTGGGGGATTTGTCCGCCTGTGTGACCGGCGTGATTCTCGCGCTCAATATGCCGGTGAATATGCCCCTGTGGATTGCGATTGTGGGCGCTCTTGTGGCCATTGTGCTGGTCAAACAGCTCTTCGGCGGCTTGGGCTACAACTTCGCAAACCCTGCGCTGATCGGCCGTATTGTGCTGTTCCTGGGCTTTACCTCCCGTATGACGAATTACGTCTATCCTGACATGGCTGTGGATGCGCTGGCTTCCGCCACGCCCCTCAACCAGTATGTCAATCCCTACAATGTGAGCCTGCTGGATATGCTGCTGGGCATCCATGGCGGTATGCTGGGCGAAACCTGCATCCTTGCCATTCTGATTGGCCTTGCCTACCTGCTGTTCACCCACACAATCCAAATCACCATCCCTGCCAGCATCGTGGGCACGGTTTTTGTGCTGACCATGATTGCAACCGGTTCACCCTATGTGGCACTGGTCCGGTGCATGTCCGGCGGTCTGCTGTTCGGCGCTGTCTTTATGGCAACCGACTATGTGACCAGCCCCTTCACCACCAAGGGTAAATTGTTCTATGGCATTTTTATCGGCCTTGTCACCTTTCTGATCCGTGAGTTCGGCAGCATGAACGAGGGCATGAGCTTCGCCATCCTGCTGGGCAACCTCATGGTGCCCTGGTTTAACGCCTGGGGCCATCAGGTCGCGCTGGGCTTCAAAAAGCCCAAGAAGGCAAAGGCTGCGAAAGGAGGGAAGGAATAATGGCTGAGAAGAACACGTCCAAGGCTCCTGAGCAGGAGTCCGCGTTTAAGAACCTGGTTTTCCCCGTCATTGTTCTGGTCGTAATCTGCCTGGTTTGCAGTGCGCTGCTGGCTGTGCTGAACAACGCGACCGCTCCCGTCATTGAGGCCAACCAGAAGGCTGAGACGCTGGCTGCTTACATTTCTGTTCTGCCGGAAGGGACCACCGCGGATTCGCTGGAAGAACTTGCCGTAACTTCCGAAAATGTGGAGGGCGCAGTCAAGTCGCCCGACGGCATGGCCGTTGTCAAGGCCAGCGCAGCCGGCTACAGCGGCAACCTCCTCACGGTTTACGTTGCTTTTGATACTACGGGCACGATTTCCAATCTGAAAGTGGATGCTTCCACCCAGACCACCGGCATCGGCTCCAAAACCGGTGAGGAGAGCTTCTACGGCGGTTTCGTTGGCTGGAGCGCCTCTGAGCAGGTTTCTCTCGGTTCCCCCGTGGATGCCATTGGCGGCGCAACGATTTCTTCCCGTGCTGTCGTGAGCGCGCTCAACAGCGCCATCGACTGCTACAATTCTGAAATTGCGGGGGTGGCTTAAAATGGCTGAAAAACAAAGCAAATGGCGCATTTTTACCGCCGGTATCATCCGCGAAAACCCGGTGCTGCGTCTGGTTCTGGGCTGCTGCTCGGCACTGGCCGTCACCACGACCGTCTCGGGCGCTCTGGGCATGGGCCTTGCGATGACCTTTGTTCTGGTTTGCTCCAACATCGCTATTTCCGCACTGCGCAAGGTGATTCCTGCCAAGGTTCATCTGCCGTGCTACATCGTAATCATTGCAACTTTCGTCACGGTTGTCCAGATGGTGCTGGAAGCGTACATTCCCGATTTGTATAAGGCACTCGGCGTTTTCCTGGCTCTGATTGTTGTCAACTGCATCATCCTCGGCCGTGCCGAGATGTTCGCCTGCAAGAACACCGTTGTGGATTCCGCTCTTGACGGTCTCGGCATGGGCTGCGGCTACATCATCACGATGGTGCTGATGGCTTCCATCCGTGAAATCATCGGCAACGGCACCTGGCTGGGCATCACCGTGATCCCGGAGTCCATTGACCGTATGAGCCTGATGAATCAGGCCC
The DNA here is from genome assembly GCA_029006135.1 of Oscillospiraceae bacterium. Taxonomy (GTDB): domain Bacteria; phylum Bacillota; class Clostridia; order Oscillospirales; family Ruminococcaceae; genus Gemmiger. The sequence goes on from JAQXGE010000043.1 coordinate 4,809, forward strand.
CCGGCGGATTCTTCGTCTTTGGCTGCCTGATGGCCCTGTGCGTCTGGATCGAGAAGAAACTCGACAAGCCCATCGAGCGCAAGACCTGCGGCGATGTGATGCTCGAAGAGATCGACAAAGCCAAATCCGAGGAAGGGGGTGCTAAAGAATGAGCCAGACTCTTGCAACATTTGCCACGATCTTCTTTAGCATGATCCTGGTCAACAACTATGTTCTGGTCCAGTTCCTTGGCATCTGCCCGTTCCTGGGCGTTTCCAAAAAGCTGGATTCCTCCCTGGGCATGGGCATGGCGGTTATTGCCGTTATGTTCATCGCAACGGCGGTTACCTTCCCGCTCCAGATTTTCGTGCTGGATGCCAACGGCCTTGGCTATATGCAGACCATCGTCTTTATTCTGGTCATCGCTGTTCTGGTTCAGCTCATTGAGATTGTGCTGAAGCGTTATGTTCCCGCCCTGTATCAGTCCCTGGGCGTTTATCTGCCCCTGATCACCACCAACTGCGCTGTTCTGGGCGTCACCATTCTGGCCGTTCAGGACTACACCGCCGTTGTGGCGGAGAGCGGCTTCGGCCTGGCCTATGCGGAGGCTCTTGTCTGCGCGGTCGGCGCAGGTGTCGGCTTCCTGGTCGCTATGCTGCTGTTCTGCGGCGTTCGTCAGCGCGTTGAGCAGGCCAACCCGCCGGAGAGCTTCAAGGGTCTGCCCATCACGCTGGTCTCCGCTGCCATCACTTCCATGAGCTTTATGGGCTTTGGCGGTCTGGTGGAAAACATCATCAGCGCTTTGATGTAAGGGGGAAATTTGTATGAATAGTATTGCCTTCGCCATCATTCTGCTGGTTCTGCTGGGCCTTGCCGGCGGTGTTATCCTGGTTCTGGCCTCCAAGTTCATGGCCGTCTACGAGGATCCCCGCATCGCGCAGGTCACTGACTGCCTGGCCGGTGCCAACTGCGGCGGCTGCGGCTACGCCGGCTGTGCCGACTATGCTAAGGCCATCGTTGAGAACGGCGCTCCCATCAACAAGTGTGCACCCGGCGGCGCCAAGGCCACTGAGGCCATCAGCAAAATTATGGGCGCTGAAGCCGCCAGCGGTCCCGCACTCCATGCGGTCGTCAACTGCAATGGCGGAAACGGCAACTGCAATGTTCGCTTTGATTACCACGGCATCCAGACCTGTGCCGCTGCTGCCGCCGTTGCGGGCGGTCCCACGGCCTGCTCGTTCGGCTGCCTGGGCTACGGCGACTGCACCCGTGCGTGCAAGTTCGATGCCATCCATGTGGTCAACGGCTCCGCAGTCGTGGACCGTGAAAAGTGCACCGGCTGCTCTGCCTGTATGGCGGTCTGCCCGCACCATGTCATCAGCATGAAGCCGATGACCAAGACACCCGCCGTGCTCTGCTCCAATAAGGAGAAGGGCGCTGCCGTCAACAAGGCCTGCAAGGCCGGCTGTATCGGCTGCGGTCTGTGTGTCAAGAACTGCCCGTCCGAGGCGATTACTCTCCAGAACAACCTGGCCGTCATCGACTACGCCAAGTGCACCGGCTGCGGCACCTGCGCAAGCAAGTGCCCCAAGAAGGTCATTCACTGGGTCGATGGTGCTCCCGCCGTTGTCGAGGAGCCGCAGGCGTAAACCCTGCATCCGCTGCGTGAGCGGCAAATAAAAACAAACCGGCAGATTCTGCCGCAAACAAAATCACCCGCAATGGAACGTACCATTGCGGGTGATTTCTTTTATTCAAAAAATGCAGGGACCGGTGTTACAAAGCGCAGCGGGGGAAAAACAGTCCGCGTCTGGCTGGTTTGTTCAAGTCCCTAAAATCAGAACAGCCGATCGGCAGGGTACAACCCTTCCTCACCCATGCGGCGCAGTGCGGCCATCAGTTCGGGCTTATCCTCACGGTAGGTGATGCCATACCATTTATCGGGCGTGGTCAGGACCTTCACCTCCGCTTTGCCGCTCTCCAGCGCTTCGGTCACAACGGTGGGAAGATAATATTCGCACTTCATCGGGTTAACAGGCAGGTTCCGGTCAAGAAAGTCGGCAAATCCCTGCCGGGCCTGTGCAATGAACTCCGGCGTGAAGCCCCACATATTCATCGAAACAACCGTATCTTCCGGCAGGTCGGTCCAGCTTTCACCGCCGTCCTCCGTGTAGTGGATGCCGCCCTCATACGTTTCAATGCGGGTACGCTCGGTGACAGTGTCCAGGTTGCCGGCCTCATCCGTGACGCAGACGCCTCGGCTCACCGACCCGTTTGCACTCACGGTGTTGCCCAGCAGATAGCCAACCATCACCCAAGGCAGCTTTTCGCCGGGGTGGTCCTCGCTCAGATACCGATAAATCAGGGAAAAACAGACCCGTCCGTAATAGTCATCGGCGTTGATGACCGCAAACGGGGCGTCAATCACATCGGCAGCGGAGAGAATGGCGTGTGCGGTGCCCCACGGCTTGACGCGCCCTTCGGGGACGGTGTAACCCGCAGGCAGCAGATCAAGTTCCTGATAGGCGTAGCGCACCTCAAACCCGGCGCGCTCAGCGCGCGCGCCCACGGTGGCCTTGAACGGCTCCTCAATGGCGTGCTTGATGATGAACACCACGGTCTCAAAGCCCGCACGGCGGGCATCATAAAGGCTGTAATCCAGAATGGCCTCGCCGTTTGGTCCGACTGCTTCGATCTGTTTTAATCCGCCAAAGCGGCTGCCCATTCCGGCAGCCATCACGACCAGCACCGGTTTTTTGGAATTTGCCATATATTGTTCTCCTTTTGGTGAAGTTTCCTTTTTTTATCCTGTTCTTATCATACGCTTTCTTTTGGCCGGTTGCAAGTATCTGTCCGAAAAGAGGGAAGAGCGGGCCAAAAAACGTCAAAAATCAATGGCAATTTTATAGGACCAATGCTATAATAAAATCAATCAGACAGGGAAGGCGGTGTGAAGCTATGGCAGGAGAAAAAAATCCCGTGCGCGGTCTTGTGCTCGCGGGCGGCGGCGCAAAGGGAAGTTATCAGGTCGGCGTGTATCAGGCACTGCTTGAACTGGGATGGACGCCGCAGATTATCACAGGTGCCAGCGTGGGCTGTCTCAACGCGGCCCTTTTTGTCTCCGGGCAGGAGGATGCCGCTGCAGAGCTGTGGAAAAGCCTTGAAAATCACGACATTCTCGTTCTGCCTGAGGGTAAGACCCGGGAGGAACTGCGGGAATTCCTGATGGACACGCTGCGCGGCGGCGGGCTGAACACCGAACCGCTGGGGGAGACCATTGACCGTTATCTGGATGAATATGCCGTGCGCAATTCTCCCATCCGCTACGGCCTTGTCATGACCGAGATGAACAATCTGCGCAGCATTCACTGCCCGATTGAAAAGATTCCCGAGGGACAGCTGCGGGACTATATGCTTGCTTCCTCCGCCTGCTTCCCGGCACTGCGCCCGATTGAGATTGACGGCGTCAAATATATTGACGGCGGCTGGCGGGACAATATGCCGCTGGAACTGGCCGCCTCGATGGGTGCAGAGGAACTCATCGGCGTGGATGTGGACGGCGTGGGCTATACCCGTCCCAACAATACGGGCCTGCCCACCCGCATTATAAAAAGCCATTGGGACTTAGGGCCGCTGTTTGGCTTTGACGGTCAGCGCGCCGAGCGCAATATTCTGCTCGGATATCTTGACACCATGCGGGAGTTTGGACGCCTGGGCGGAACAGCTTACGGCATCATGCCGGCGCAGGATGGATTCCTTGAACAGTTTGCCAAGGAGTATCAAAACCAGCTCTCCGCCGCCGTGCGCCGTGCGCCCACGCTGCACCTGACCGAGAGTCTGGCGCGCCAGCGCAAGCATTATCCGCCGGCTTTTACACAGGATCTTACCGCTCCCACCCGCGGCGCTCTTGCTCCGCTGGAACTGGCCGCTGAGGAGATGGGCGTACCCTGCGATATGCCCTATACGCCCCGTATGCTGGCACTGACCTTCTTGGGCCAGTTTGACAAGGATCCCGCCGACCGGTTCGGCGCTTTGCTCGGCCGGGAGAACGGCAATGTTCTGGGTGAGACGGCGATGGCCAGCGCGACACCGGAAGATTTTGTGACGGCACTGGTCTCCCATACATTATCCGAAATGAAATTTTTCTGAGGAACCCGTTTCGTTCCGATGAATGACAATACAACAGATCCCCAGGGGGAGAAAACCGTATGAAACGCTTTCAGGGATTGTCCGTTTCGCCGGGCCTGGTGGAAGGCCCTGTGGTGCGTATAGACCGCGGAGCGGTGGGACTGCACCGAATTGTCAGCGATCCGTTCCGGGAACGTGCCCTTTATGAGGCTGCTATTGTGCTGGCCAAGGATGAACTGCGCCGCCTGCAGCAGCACGCCTGCGGGCAGGATGCGGATATTCTGATGTTCCAGATTGCACTGCTGGAAGATGACTCTTTCACCAATGAGATTGGCGACTATATTGCTGCCGGAGCAGGCAGCGCGGCGGCGGTGGAGCGCGCCGAACAGATTTTTGCCGGGCGCCTGCGCAATGTCGATGATGATTATATCCGGGAGCGCAGTGTGGATGTCTGTGATGTCTGCCGCCGTGTGGTGGATATTCTGGACGGCCGTCCGCGCCGCCGTCTGCACCTTACCGAGCCGAGTATCCTTGCAGCCGATCTTTTTTATCCAAGTGATATGTTCGGCCAGGAGCCGGGCAAGATTATCGGCATTGTCTCGGAGCGGGACAGTGAGACCAGTCATGCGGCCATCATGGCCCGCAGTATGGGGATTCCCGCACTGTGCCAGGTAGGGGACGGTGTGGCGGAAACAGTCGCCGGTCACCGTGTGATTCTTGATGCCGAAAACGGCACGCTCACCATGGACCCTTCCCCTGAATATTTGGAAGAAACACGCCGCAGACTCGAAGAAATGCGGCGCGCCAAACAGCAGCCTGACCCGCTGCTCAAAGCTCCCTGCCGCACGAAGGACGGTACACCGTTCACACTGCTCGCCAGTGCAAACTGTTCCACCCCGCAGACGATTCCTCTGGCCCTTGAGGCAGGGGCATTCGGCATCGGTCTTGTCCGCACCGAGTCGGTTGCGATAGAGGGAGCCGGTGAGGATGAGCAGACCGAACTTTACAGCGCCTGCCTGCGGAGTTCCGGCGGCAAACCGGTGACAATCCGCACCTGCGACTGGGGCGCCGATGACGGCAGGCAGTGGTGTTACGGCGTGCGCGAGCAGGTCTGTGATGAATCCGTGGTGATGGCCCAGTTCCGGGCGCTGATGCGGGCCGGAACGGAGGGCGATTTGCGGATTGTCATCCCGATGATTGCGGATGCGGAGGCGTGGCGCTCCCGCATGGAACTGTTTGACCGGTGCCGCGCCGAACTTGAACAGCGCGGTGCGGCGTTCCGGGGGGATATCCCGGTCGGCTGTCTGATTGATCTGCCTGCCGCCGCACTGCTGGCGGGGGAAATCATCGACAGCGGTGCGCGTTTCCTTGTGGTCGATGTGAATGACCTGACCCGTTATACCTGCGGCACGACACACAAGGAGGCCGGCCCGGCCTACCGGGCAGACAGCCCCGCCGTGCTTCGCCTTGTCCGCGGTGTGCTGGAAGCCGCCAAGGCCCGCGGCGTGCAGGTCTGCTTCTGCGGCGTGGGGCAGGCGGATGTTCCCGGAATGACCGCCTACCTGCGCACCGGTGCAAGAAACTTTTGCACCGAAACATCCTGCCTTGCCTCCCTCAAGGCAGCCCTTATAGATTTGGACCTGCGGGCTGAACCGGAAAAAGAATAAAAAAGGCCTTACACCCGTCTGCCGAATCCGGCATAGTATGGGGTGTAAGGCTTTGTTGTTTTATTTGACGGAATCTTATTCAAGGTTCCCTGTCAGTGTCATGACGGCGGATAGAACGGCAAGGGGCGCGGTCTCACACCGCAGAATGCGCGGACCAAGTCCCACCGTGACGGCGCCGTGCTGCGCGGCAAGAGCGGCTTCCTCGGGCGCAAATCCGCCCTCGCTGCCCGTCACCACTGCAATGCGGCGGGGCGGGTTCACACTGTCAGAGAGCACCTGACGCAGGGGAACGCCGCCGCACTCATAGAAAAACAGGACGCTGTCATACCCGGCAAAGGCTTTGCATACTGCGGCAAAATCCGGAAGCGGCATGGCAACATCGGGCAAGATCCCCCGCCCGCACTGTTTTGCGGCTTCCGCCGCAATGCGGTTGTAGCGCTCGTTCTTGGCGTCCTCTTTTTTGGGGGCGGCAACGCAGTAACGGCTGAAGAAAGGCACCACATGGCTGACGCCGAGCTCGACACTGTGGCGGATGATTTCCTCCAGCTTGCCCTGCTTGGGGTACCCGGCAAAAAGCGTGACTTCCACGTTAGGCTCTGCACCGCTTGGGTACCCTTCGCTGACCGTGAACTCCACACGTCCCGGCGTGATGGATGTGACCGTACCGCAGTATTCCAGCGAATCCGGGCCGCAGAGCGTGACCTCGTCACCCACTTTGGCACGCATGACATCTGCCAGATGGTGCGCATCGGAACCCGTGAGCGCCGCACGGCCCGCGCCAATCTCATCGGTAAAATAGCGGTGGGGCATGGATTATTCCTCCCCGGCTTTCTTGCAGATGATGCAGACCCAGCCGCGCTTCTCCTTGATTTCTACCGGCTCAAGCCCGGCGGCGCGCAGCCCGGTGAGTACTTCCTCCTTGCGGGTGTCGATAATACCCGAAGCGATAAATCTTGCCCCCGGCGCCATCAGGGCCGGCACGTTGGGCGCTAAGGAGAGAATGGCAGCCGCCACAATGTTGGCGGTGATGATGTTGTACTGACCGCTCGCTTTGTCGGACAAATCACCGACTAACACGGTAAAGCGGTCCTCCACGCCGTTGCGCGCGGCGTTTTCCCCGGCGGTGCGCACGCACATCGGGTCAATGTCCACGCCCTCCGCACAGGCGGCCCCCAGTTTAAGGGCGGCGATGGCCAGAATCCCCGAACCGGTGCCGATGTCCAGCACGCGCTCGCCGCCTTTGACGAGAGAATCCAGCGTCTCAAGGCAGAGGCTGGTCGTCTCATGCGTGCCGGTTCCAAAGGCCATGCCGGGATCCATGGTGATCACGATGCGGTCGGTGTCATAGTCCTCCCAGCCCGGAACAATGGCAAGACGCTCGCCGATGTCCATTGCATGGTAGTATTTTTTCCAGGCGTTCTGCCAATCCTCCTGCTCCACGCCGCTTGTCTCCAGCTTGTATTCGATGCCGGAATCTTCCAGCCGCTCTTTGAACAGCGGCAGAATCTCCGCCGGGTTCTCATCGGGGGCCAGATACATATGGACCTTCACAATGTCGCGGGGCTTGTCCAGAAGCTCCTGCTCAATCAGGTCCACATGGGCAATCTCCCACGCCTGCTGTTCAAGGTCGCGGTAATCTTCAATATAAATGCCGCCGTTGGATACCATAGTGGCGATGGCTTCTGCCGTTTCGGCATACTGGGCGGGTACGGTGATTTGAATATCGGTCCATTCCATAGGGAAAACCTCCTGCCTGATTTATTCTGTCATCTGTTATTATACTAAAACTTTTGCAAAATGGAAAGGGGCCTTTGCCATGAAGATTGTCTTGTTGGATGAGCGGGGTGCGAAAAAAATTTACCGCGAACAGATGACGCGGGATTTCCCGGCCGGGGAACTCAAACCCTTTCAAACGATTCTGACCCAGATGCGCAGCGGCATTTATGAGCCTCTGGCTTTCTGTGAACAGGACGGCACACTGGCCGCCTACGCCTGGCAGACGGTCCTGCCCGACCGGGACAGCGCACTTGTGGATTATTTTGCGGTCCTGCCGCAGCGGCGCGGGCAGGGGACGGGAACGCGGGCGCTTGCGGCACTTGTGGACTGCTATAAGCCGCGCAAAAAGACACTGATTATTGAATGCGAGCATCCCGCTGAAGCCCCCGATGCACAGGCCGCGCGGCGGCGCATCGGGTTTTACCTGCGTGCAGGGGCAAGAGCAACCGCAATCGAGAGCCGGGTGTTCGGCGTGCGGTATCAAATTTATGCACTTTCTGTTGGCGGTTTTGCACCTGACAGTGAAATCAGCGCCGATTTGAAAGAAATCTACCGCCGCACGGTCCCCGAACCTTATTACCGGGGCAACGTCATTTTTTACGGTGAATAATCACACTTCGGGCGGGCAGACTAAGCAAAGAAACCGAGCGAAAGGAGCAACCCCGCATGAAGCTGCCGCCGAGAAATTACGATGAGATGGTCAAACGCGCCAACCCGCCCTCCCCCGTGCTGAAGGACTGTCTGTGGGCTTTTTTTGTGGGCGGAGGAATCTGCCTGCTTGGGGAGGGTCTGCGCCAGTTTTACCTGATTTGGTATGACCAGCAGCTGGCGGGAACGCTCACCAGCATCACGCTTGTCTTCCTCTCGGCGGCGGTCACGGTGCCCGGATGGTACCAGAAACTTGCCGCCAAAGCGGGCGCGGGTACGCTTGTGCCAATCACCGGCTTTGCCAACTCGGTCGTCAGCCCGGCGGTGGAATTCAAGGCCGAGGGCTGGGTCACGGGCATCGGCGCCAAAATTTTTACCATCGCCGGGCCGGTGCTGGCTTTCGGCACGTTTGCTTCCTGGGTATGGGGGCTGATTTACTGGGCAATGGGAATGTTCTGAATGGAAGAAGGCGGAAAATTCTCCGCCTTCTGTTTTTTTGCGCCTGTGTGCGTAAAACTTTTGCGTTTTGGGCATACTGTGCCCAAAGGAGTGTGGTATTATGGCCATCCGCAGAGGGGACACTGTCATCTTCTCCCATCCGCCCGTCATTGCCGCATGGGCGGCGGTGGGCGGCAAAAAGGAGAGCGAAGGCCCGCTTGCCGCATCGTTTGACGAACTTGTGCAGGACGCGAGCTTTGCATCACAGGGGTGCAAAAGCTGGGAGCAGGGGGAAAGCCTGCTCCAGGAGCGCTGTGCACGCCGATGCCTTGATAAGGCGGGCATCACCCCCGAGGAGGTGGAACTTGCCTTTGCGGGGGACCTGCAGGCGCAGTGTACGGCCAGCAATTATACAATGCGTACACTTAATATTCCATTTGCCGGATTGTACGGCGCCTGCTCCACCATGACCGAGGGGTTATGCCTTGGTGCCATGGCGGCGGCAGCGGGCTATGCGCGGCAGGTGCTGGCGATGAGCAGCAGCCACTTCTGCGCCGCTGAGCGGGAATTCCGCACGCCGCTTGAGTACGGCGGCAAGCGCACCACAACGGCGCAGTGGACAGCCACGGCCGCCGGAGCCTGCCTGCTGCGTCCCTCGGGTTCCGGTGTTCCGGTGCTTTCCGCCACCATCGGGCGGGTGTGCGACCCGCAGGTCATGGACATCAACAATATGGGGGCTGCCATGGCACCGGCCGCCGCCGCTACGCTGCTGGCGTACTTCTCTGGGACGGGGACCCGGCCGGAGGATTTTGATGCAGTGTTTACCGGCGATTTGGGGCAGGTGGGTACCGAACTGCTTCATGAAATGATGCAAAGCGCCCACCATCCCATCCCCAATCACCGGGACTGCGGATGCCTCATCTATGATGTGGAGGGGCAGAATGTTCAGTCCGGCGGAAGCGGCGCGGGGTGCAGCGCCGCCGTGCTGGCTGCCTATGTGCTGCCAAAGCTGATGAGCGGGGAATACCGGCGGGTGCTGTTCCTCTCCACAGGCGCGCTGATGAGCCAGACGACCTTCCTTCAGGGGGAGAGCATCCCCGGCATCGCGCACTGTATCGAACTGGGAAGTCCCGAAGGAGGAAACGGAAAATGAACTATCTCTGGGCATTTATTGTGGGGGGCTTCATCTGCGTGGTGGGGCAGCTTCTCATGGACTATACCAAACTCACCCCCGCGCGTATCCTCACAGGCTATGTGGTGGGCGGCGTAATCCTCAGCGCGCTCGGGCTGTATGACCCGATTGCTGAGTTTGCGGGCGCGGGAGCCAGTGTTCCGCTGCTCGGATTTGGACATCTGCTTGCACAGGGCGTGATGCAGGCGGTGGACGAGATTGGCCTGCCGGGCGTCTTTACGGGCGGGCTGACGGCTGCCTCGGGCGGCATAACGGCCAGCATTGTCTTTGCACTGCTGGCTTCCCTCATCGGCAAAAGCCGAGACCAGAACTAAAAATGAAAATGCCCGCCGATTTGCATCGGCGGGCATTGTTCATAACAGTTTATTCAGCGGCAGCGGCCTTGTTGTTGCGCTTGGCCATACGGCTGATCTTGCGGGCAGCAGTGTTCTTGTGAATAACACCCTTGCTCTTGGCAGAGTCAATCGCAGAAACAGCGGCCTTCATGACGGCGTCCTTATCCGCAGCATTGCTGTCGATGGCAGCGTCTGCCTTCTTGACAACTGTTTTCAGGTTGGACTTGATGGCCTTGTTGTGTGCAGCCTCTTTCTTGGCCTGAACAACACGGTCCTTCTGAGATTTGATATTAGGCATTCGTTCCACCTCCTTGGTTACCCATAACAGTACAAATTATACTACCATATCTTTGGCCGGGTTGCAAGTCTTTTTTGAAAAAACTTTTGCAAAATGCAAAAATTCACCGCTGCGGCAATTTTTACGCTCTTTGGCGCATATTCATGGCAGGAAGGGGGGTGAAGATATGGCAAAGCTGCGCCGTGCCGCCGTGATACTGTTCACTGCGGCCGTGGCAGCCGGCTGCGTGATGGCGTTTCGGCGTTTGCCTGGGTGCCTGCCGCTCAGGGCGGCCGCCGTGCTGCACGACCCGCGCTCGGCTCTTTGGGCGGAACGCGCGGTTCAGCAGGAAAGTACCGCGACAGCGGCCAAGCCGCGCCGCACCCCTTTGCCGCAGTCCACCACAACGCCTGCTCCGGTGCCCACACCCCAGCCGACCCCCGCCAAGACGCAGCAGCCGTCCCCGACACCCGCCGTCCCGGCGGTGACGGCGCCGCCGGGGCTTGAAAGCACGGCACCCATTTTGGAGCGCCATTTCGGTCAGGGCGCGGGGGACGGATATATCACACTGCAGGCCGGGAGCATCAAAAACGCCACCGATCACACGGACAGTGACCTGTTTGCCGCCGTGCAGGGGCTATTGCCGTTCACCGTTGAGCCGGACAGTCCCGAACCGCAGGTGCTGATTCTTCATACCCACGCGACCGAATGCTACCAGAACTGGGATGAACTGATTTATGATACCACTGCCACCGGCCGGACAAAGGACACTTCCCGCAATGTCTGCGCCGTTGGTCAGGTTATGACCGATGTTCTCAACGCGGCGGGAATCACCACGCTTCACGATGAGACACTGCACGATTCCCCAAGCTATACCGAGAGCTATGCCCGCAGCGCCCAGACCGCCCGCAGCTATCTGGCAAAGTACCCGTCCATCAAGGTGGTCCTGGACGTTCATCGGGACGCCATCGGCAGCGGTGAGGCTTATATCAAACCGGTGGCCGAGGTGAACGGCGAAAAGACCGCTCAGGTCATGATTATTGCGGGGTGCGATAATGGCTCCACGGTCAATCTGCCCAACTGGCGGCTCAATCTTCGCTTCGCCGCGGCGTGGGAGGAACGAATGGAAGCATTGACTCCCGGCCTGACCCGCCCCGTACTCTGCGGCTACCGATTTTACAACCAGGATGTCTGTACCGGCGCACTGCTTGTTGAAGTCGGCGGCCATGCCAACACGCTTGAGGAAGCTGTGCGGGCAGGGGAATACGCGGCGAGCGCCCTTGCGGCACTGCTTCTCTCCGCACCTTGAGAAAACCTGCCGCCAAAAGCCAAAAAAGCCTCTGTACAAAAGACGAAAAAAACGTTATAATGTCTGTACAAATACCCGGACTCGCTCCGGGTAATCCATCAGGAGGAGAGGGAAATACTATGGAAAGAGTAGAGATTGCATCTCTTTATAAGTCCACTCCGGCGGACGGTACCCCGGTCACGGTCTGCGGCTGGGCCAAAACAGTGCGCGATTCTAAGAAAATCGGCTTTATTTCGCTGACGGACGGCAGCTGCTATAAACCTGTTCAGGTGGTTTTTGAGGCAGATAAACTCGACAATTATACGGAGATTGCCAAGAGCGGCCTTTACACGAGCTTTGAGGTGACCGGCAAGCTGGTCCTCACGCCCGGCGCCAAGCAGCCCTTTGAGATCAATGCCGACAAAATCACCGTTCTGGGCACCTGCGGACCGGAGTACCCGCTGCAGAAGAAAAAGATGAGCCCCGAATACCTGCGCACCATGACCCATCTGCGCCCCCGCACCAACACCTACAATGCGGCGTTCCGTGTGCGCGGCCAGGCGGCCTATGCCCTTCACCAGTTCTTCCATGAGAACGGCTTTACCTATGTCCACACCCCGATCTTCACGGGCTCGGACTGTGAGGGCGCGGGCGAGATGTTCCAGGTCACGACGATGGACCTTGACAACATTCCCCGCACGGAGGAGAACGCTGTGGACTTCTCCAAGGACTTCTTCAAGCGCCCGGTCAACCTGACGGTTTCCGGTCAGCTCGAAGCGGAAGCCATGGCGATGGCGCTGGGCAAGGTCTATACCTTCGGCCCGACCTTCCGCGCAGAAAAAAGCTACGATACCCGCCACGCGGCGGAGTTCTGGATGATTGAGCCGGAAATGGCTTTTGCCGACCTCAACACCTACATGGACACCGCAGAAGCCATGACCAAGTACGTCATCCGTTACCTGCTCGACAACTGCCCCGATGAACTGGCCTTCTTCAACCAGTTCTATGACAAAAACCTGCTCGAGCGTCTGGAACTCGTGGCTTCCAGTGATTTTGCCCGCGTGAGCTACACCGATGCCATCGAGATGCTTAAAAAGAACAATGACAACTTCCAGTACAAAGTGGAGTGGGGCATTGACCTCCAGACCGAGCATGAGCGCTACCTGACCGAGCAGATTTTCAAAAAGCCGGTCTTTGTCACCGACTACCCCAAGGAAATCAAGGCTTTCTATATGCGGATGAACGAGGACGGCCGTACCGTGGCCGCCGCCGATATGCTGGTTCCCGGCATTGGCGAGCTCATCGGCGGTTCTCAGCGTGAGGAACGCTATGATGTGCTGGTTGCCCGTATGCAGGAACTGGGCATGAAACTTGAGGATTATGACTGGTATCTTGACCTGCGCCGCTACGGCAGTGTCAAGCACGCCGGATACGGTCTTGGCTTTGAGCGCCTGATTATGTATGTCACGGGTATCCCCAACATCCGCGACGTGATTCCCTTCCCCCGCACCTGCGGCGGATTTTGATGGGAGCGGTCAGCGGACCGCTGCTCCAATGGTTTGAAGAAAATCGAAGGCTCCTGCCCTTCCGGCAGGAGCCTTCGGCATATCACATCTGGATCAGCGAAATCATGCTCCAGCAGACCCGTGTCTCAGCGGCACTGCCTTACTATGAGCGCTTTGTCGCGGAACTGCCTGACCCGGCGGCGCTCGCAGCCTGTGAGCCGGACCGGCTGCGCAAACTCTGGCAGGGGCTTGGCTATTACAGCCGCGCCGCCAACCTGCAAAAGGCGGCACGCATTATCTGTGAAAAATACGGCGGGGAACTGCCTGCCGACTATGACGCTCTGCGCGCATTGCCCGGCATCGGGGATTATACGGCGGGCGCTATTGCTTCCATTGCGTTCGGCATCCCTGCACCGGCGGTGGATGGCAATGTCCTGCGCGTCTTTGCCCGGCTGACAAACGATGACTCTGATATTACCCGCCCTGCAGCCCGCCGTGCCGTCACCCGCCTGGTCATGCAGGAAATGCCTGCTGACCGCCCCGGGCCTTTCAATGAGGCACTGATGGAGCTCGGCGCGCTGGTCTGCCTGCCGGGCGGTGCACCCCGGTGCGGGGCCTGCCCGCTTGCCTCAATTTGCGCGGGGTATGCGGCGGGACGGGCCGGCACGCTGCCCAACCGCCCGCCCAAGCCGGCAAAAAAGACGGTGCAGGTTACGGTGGCGCTCATTGTCGGGCCGCAGGGCGTACTTCTTGAGCGCCGCGGCGAAACCGGTCTGCTGGCAGGGCTCTGGCAGCCCCCGGCCTTTGAGGAATCCAGCGCTCTGACCCGTGAGGAACTGAGCGTCCGTTTGGCCGCGCTGGGCATCCAGGTTCAGTGGTCAGGCACACTGCCGCAGGCAAAGCACGTCTTTACCCACCGCGTATGGAACCTTGGAGGCTTCTGGGGGCAAGGGCAGGCAAAGAAACTGCCGGAAAATTATGTGTGGGCAGATATTTCTGCGCTCCGCCGTGAATATTCCGTACCGAGTGCGTTCTCTGCCTACCTCGAACCCGAAAAACTCTGCGAAATCACAGGCATTTGTCCCTAAAAGACCGCGCCGGAAAATTTGTACAAATGACGGAAAACCATCCGAAATTTTTACAATGGGGAGGTTGTATTCCGCACAACCCTCGGGTATAATAGAGACATCACCCGCTGTATAAACCAACAAATGACATGGAGGAAACCGACCATGATGAAGAAGTCTACTTTTGGTGCCATTCTGGCGTTCCTGTTCGCTGCTGCCGGCGCACTGACCGCCGCCGCTCTTTACCTGCACCGCCGTGAGAAGGAGCTCGATGAATACGAGAGCCTGCTTTACAGCGATGACACCGATTACGATATGGACGATGAGGATGATATGACCTACGAGCCGATCCCCGATCAGCCCGAAGAGGCGGCCGAGACGCCCGCTGACGACGAGGAAATCAAGTTCTGATTGAATGAACCGGATTGGCAGAGCTGCGGCTCTGCACAAAGGATGAATCAGGGGTCCGCCCTGAGACAGGGATGTTGTGACGGCAGTGAACGCAAGGCACTGCGCAGAGGAAAGTGAAATGTTTCCCGCCATAAACCGGTCTTAGACGCGCGGCCTGTCTATGACAGCCGGGTTCCGCCCGGCTGTTCTTTACTTGACGCAGAAATTGGCGCGGGAGGTTTAGGAGAGGAGGCGGCTTTTGTGAAAAAAGTGTTTCTATGGATCGTGATGGTCCTTGTCATGATTGCGGTGCTGCTGTGCGGCACCGGCGCTGTCATGTACGCCATGACTGACACAAAGAGCCTGCCCGATGAGCATCCCGCGTTCGGCGGCACCGAACTGGAGCCGGTGGGATACGAATGGGAAGTTCCCGTTCTGGGGAACCGGCTCAGCCGTACCTTTGAGCAGCCCACCAACCTGACCGTGCAGAAGCTGGGCACGATGAACGGCAGCATTCCTGCCCTCACTCTGCCCGCCTGGGCACAGCGCGCCTCGGTCACACTGACCGATCCTGACGGGAAGAATGTTGTGCAGGGGGATGCCGCCGCTCTTGCGGACTATGCTTACACCCAAAACGGTGACTATGAACTGAACCTCACGCTCTACCGGGACAAAACGCCCGGCAAGGCGAGCGGCTGGTACTGCTACCGCGCGGGCTTTACGATGGATATCCGCCCCACGGCGGTTCTGAGCGATGACCGCGTTGCGCAGGGCGGCGTGGCAGCCGTGCTGGTGACGGGAATTCTGGACGGCAGTGAACCGGTTCTTGAAACCGATTTGGGTGAAGTCTGGTTCCGCCCCGTCACGGGCGGGTACATGGGGTACATTCCTGTGACCTATAACGCCGAAGGAGGAGTGCACACGCTGACCGTCAGCTGCGGTGACCTTACCCAGGAACTGACCCTTACCGTTGTGCAGAAAAACGCTGACACGGTAGACGTGGAGCCGGAAACCGATATTCCCGGCGCGGGAACCGAATACAAAAACGCCATCTGGCCCCTTTATACCCGGGGCGGTGCCGAAAAAATGTGGCAGGGAACCTTCCTGCCGCCCAGCGCTGCCGGCATCAAAGCTGCCTACGGCAGCCGTCTGCGCACCGAAGGCACAATTACCGGCCGCGCGACCGGCATCAACTACGCCGCCGCGGGCGGCAGCGAGGTCACAGCACCCCAGAACGGGACTGTGGAATATGTGGGGACGCTTGCCCTCACGGGCGGCACAGTGGTCATTGACCACGGCTGCGGTGTTAAGAGTTATCTGTTCGGTATGGACACGGTATATGCACAGAAAAACGCCCCCGTGTATCGGGGTGATGTGATTGGCACCGCGTCAGATGCGCACACGCTCATCTGGGAACTGCGCATCGGTAGCAAATCGGTAGACCCTGAACAGGCAGTAACAGGCAAAAACGGCCTGACGTACAGGGAGGGAATGTGAGGGACATTCCTTTTTCTTTGTTGTATAGTAATTATATCTTTTATATATAGAGAACATTGTGGTGAGAAGGCTATGAAAAAGAAGAAAGCGAACCCCGTGCAGGGGGCAAAGGGCGGGGACGGCACCGCCAAAGAGGAGGCTGCCGCCGCAGTCTGCCGTAAAGAGGGCGGCGAAGCGGAAAAACAGCCCAAAGCACAGGCAGAACCGGCCGAACAGCCGGAAAGCCCGGCAAACCCTGAACAGCCTGAGATTGTGGAAGCACAGTCCGAAACGGCACAAACCCCGGAGCAGCCGGAAACGGCGGAACCCGCAGAGGCGGCCGAATGTTCGGAAATGGCAGAACAGATTCCTTTAGAGGAAAATCAATCTGAACCGGAACTCAATGAAGAACCCGATGAAGACCTTGATGAGGAATCCTCTCTGCCGCCTTTGACGCCCGAACAGCAGGCGGAGGAGGAACGCCGCCGTGCGGATATCACCCGCACGGTGCAGGTCTCCATCGAACAGATTATGGAGGCGGCTTCGCAGGATTCCGCTGAGATGCCAAACAGCACGCAGGCGGAGCAGGACGAACCTTCGGATGATTCAGAAGAAACTGAAGAAAAAATAACGTCCGGCAATGCGCTGCGCCGAGCGGCGGCCCAGCTGCTGAGGTGGCTTTTGCTGGTGGCGGCGATTGTTGCCGTCATTGCAGGAGCGGGATTTTACTGGCTTTATCAGCAGGCCACGCCGGACATGATTCCCGCCATCACCGTGACCTTTGACGGTCATCCGGTGCAGCCTGCGTCCTATCACTGGCGGGTTCCGGTGGCCGGAAACCGCATCAAACGGACCTACAAGGATACCGTCAATGCCAAACCGGTCGCGCTCGGGCAAACGGTGGAAAAGGCCGGCCCGGAACTTTCCGTGACACCCTCTGACCTGCGCACCGAACTGACTGTGAAGGATGCGGAAGGGCAGACTCTGTTTGAGGGAACTGCCCAGCAGTTCCGCGCCTACCGTTTTGAGCAAAACGGGGACTATACGGCCCGCCTTGTGGTTTCAAATGCGCAGACGTATGCCGGGGAAGCCGCCGTTACCGGTTCACAGACCTATGACCTCACGTTCACGGTCAATATCCGTCCTACTGTCCGGCTCAACACGCAGTCGGTCTCGCAGGGAGGTGTGGCGGCACTGATTGTCAGCGGCGTGCAGGATGATACGGAACCGCAGCTCACCACGCAGCTCCCTGCCACGGAATTTTATCAGGGAACCCGGAATTGGGTGGCATATCTGCCCATTGCGGTCGATACGGAACCGCAGGATTACACGATCCGGGTACAGACAGGGGATTACACGCAGTCCCTCACACTCAAAGTGCGCGCCCGCACCGAATCGTACCGTGACTATACCTCAAAATCCCAGCTGACAAAGCCTTATGTGGGGCCGGAAGATACCCCGCAGGAGGTTCTTGATTTGCTGGACAAGACGGAAGAAACGCTCCATTGGACCGATACAGGATTTTCTTCTCCCTTCACAAAAAGCATGACTGTTGCGCTGCCTTACGGTACAACGGAATACCTCAACCGCACCCGTGCCGAGAAAACAAAAGGTCAGGGAAGCGGCCGCACGAGTATCAACGCGGTACTCAGCGGCAGCTGTGACCTGGTGGCTCCCGCCGCAGGACGTGTGCTGCTCGCACGCGACCTCAAAGGAACCGGCAACACGCTGGTCATTGAGCATGGCGCCGGGGTCAAGACCATCTTCTATGGGCTCAAGAGCCTTTCGGTAAAAGAGGGAACCCTGTTGACCCGCGGTGAAAAAATTGCCGTGACGGGAAAAAGCACGATTGCGGAAGTGCGCATCGGCCAAACGCCGGTCGAGCCGCTTGCAGTTCTGCGCGGTCAGTGTGATGCACTGAAAAATTATTGACGGCGGCAGACCCATTGTCTGAACCTCTGCGCGGGTCCGGCTTGAAACGGGCAGCCCAATAGTAAAAAAATATCGAATATCTGCGGCGGTGCCGTGCAGTTGATTCTGCGCGGCACCGCTTTTTGTCACCCCGGATTCAGCTGCGGCATAGCATGGAACAAAGGCCGGGGGTGAGGCGAATGGAGAAAATTTTCTGTGTTGTTGGGCGGGATGCCCGTCAGCTTGCAGCCGCCGCGGCACTGCGCCGCGAGGGATACACCGTTCTCGGTGCAGAAGGGGCGGGCCGGGCGGATTATATCCTGCTGCCCATGCCTCTTGAAGCCGAAGCCGCCGACCTGGCACGCATCCTGCGCGCAGCCCGGCCGGGAACACTCGCCCTGGGCGGACGGGTCAGCGAGCCGGTTCGGCAGGCGGCACAGGCCGCAGGGGTTGAACTGGTGGATTATTTTCTGCGCCCCGAACTGGCCTGCCTCAATGCAGTGCCTACCGCTGAAGGGTGCTTAGCTCTGCTTATGCAGCTTCGGAACCGGACGGTCTGGGAGAGTGATTTTCTCATCCTCGGCTATGGGCGCATCGGGCGTGCGGTGGCCCGCCGTCTTACACTGCTTGGCGGGCGGGTGACCGTGGCGGCGCGCAGCGCGGAACAGCGTGCCTGCGCGCGCAGTGCCGGGTGCCGCGCTGCTGGTCTAAGCGCACTGCGGCAGGTCCTGCCCGGCTTTGATGCGGTTGTCAACACCATCCCCGCACCGGTGCTGGGCCAGGCGGAATTGTCTTGTCTGCCGGAGGGCGCGCTCATTATCGATTTGGCCAGCCGCCCGGGCGGGACGGATTTCGCTGCCGCCCGCGCGCTGGGGCTGCACGCCGAACACGCGCTGAGCCTGCCCGCCCGCTGTGCGCCCGAAACCGCCGGTGAACTGGTCGCTCACACCGTGCTCACGATTCTGCAGGAAAGGGAAGGGAGGACCGCCTCATGAATTACTCTGCCGATTGGCCGCGCACGGTGGTATTTGCTATGTGCGGCAGCTTTTGCACCTTTGAGACGGTGCTGCCCCAGATTGTCCGGCTGCGCTCGCGCGGATGGGAAGTCCTTCCGCTTATGAGTTACTCTGCGGCCACACTTGATACCCGCTTTGGCCGTGCCGCAGACTGGAAATGCCGGCTTGAGGAAATGACCGGCCACCGCCCGATGGAGGATCTTCGTGAGGCAGAGCCGCTCGGACCGCATCGGATGGCCAGCGCGATGGTGATTGCTCCCTGCACCGGGACCACGCTCTCTCTGCTTGCGGCGGGGGTCAGCTCTACCCCGGTGACGCTTGCAGCCAAAAGCCTGCTGCGCAGCGGACGGCCCATCATTGTGGGGGTCTCCACCAACGATGGACTTTCGGGCAGTGTGACGGCATTGGCGGCGCTGCTTCAGCGCAGGAACTATTATTTTGTCCCGTTCGGTCAGGATGACAGCTTCAAAAAACCATGCAGTCTCAAGGCTGATTTTACCCAGCTTCCCGATACGCTGGAGGCCGCTGTGCGCGGCGTGCAGCTTCAGCCGGTCCTGCTGTGAGCGTGTCTTTTTAACAGATGAAATGATGAATTTTTTCACTCCGGCATATAGTTCTACCGGAGCGGTATTTTGGGGAGGACGGTGCGGGCATGGGATATATTGAGGTGACCGGCGGGCGAGTGCTCAGTGGCTGTATCCGCCCTGCGGCAGCCAAAAACAGCGTTCTGCCCCTGTTGGCGGCTGCGCTGCTGTGCGGCAAGCCATGCACGATCCTGGCGGTGCCCCATCTGCGCGATGTGGAAACCAGCCTTGCGCTGCTGCAGGCCGTGGGAGCCGATGCGGCCCGTGAAGGGGAAAACATCTCCCTGCGCCCCGTCCGCAGGATCTGCGGCACCGTGCCGGCCTCACTTGCAGGCGCTATGCGCGGGTCGGTATTTTATCTGGCACCGCTGCTTGTTCGGGCCGGGTATGCGGAACTTGCCCTGCCCGGCGGCTGCCGGCTCGGCCCGCGGCCAATTGATATTCACTTAGCGGGCCTGACTGCCATGGGCGCACAGGCCGAAGTCAGCCGGGACCAGGTGCGGCTGAACCGCCGGGGCGCATTGCATGGAACGGAGTTTGCACTCCGGCTTCCGAGCGTAGGAGCAACGCTTACCCTGATGATGGCCGGGTGCTGCGCGGCGGGTACGACCGTGCTGCACGGCGCCGCCTGTGAGCCGGAAATTGCAGATACGGCTGCCTTCCTCAATGCCTGCGGCGCGGATATTACCGGGGCAGGGACCGCAACGCTGCACATCCGCGGCACTGGGGGCGAACTTCTGGGCGGCTGCTGTCATGCCGTACTGCCTGACCGTATTGCCGCTTCCACCTACGCGGCCGCCGCTGCGATTGCCGGAGGAGAGGTGACGGTGGAACACTGCCCGCCGGAACTTTTAGCGGCCTTCCTGGATTTCCTTTCGTCCGCAGGGTGTACAGTGACAAGAAAACGGGAAAATTTCACTGTCTGCCGTCACCCTGGCCACCCGCTGCGGGGCGGTCAGCAGCTTGTAGCTTCAGGCTACCCGGGGCTTGCCACGGATTCCGCGCCGCTGGCCGCCGCTGTACTTCTGTATGCCGACGGGCCGTCTGAAATCTATGACGGACTGTTTCAAAATCGCTTTGCCTGCGCACAGGGATTTGCCGAACTCGGCGGCGGGGCAAAAGCAGAGGGAAGGCTTCTCCGCCTTGCGGGCGGTGCATCGCTTCACGGCGGAACTGTCAGTGCGCCCGACCTGCGCGGCGGTGCCGCCCTGGTGCTGGCGGGTCTTGGCGCAAAAGGGACGGTTCGGGTGTCGGATACGGATCATATCCGCCGTGGCTACGCCGATTTGGCCGGTGACCTTGCCCGCCTTGGAGCAGACTGCCGCAGCGTGACGGAATGCCCACGCTGACATCATTGAAAAATTTTGTTAAAAACCCTCAAAGCCCCTGCGGATTACTGCAGGGGTTTTGGTGTTTTGGCAGGTCATTTCATCAAATTTTTGGCTTTTTACGGCGCAGGTATTGAAATTGTTCGGAAAATTTGTTATCCTTATAAACAGTTATATGCGATTTCTTTAGGGCCAGTGTGTCCATTCGATGGAAAACGGTCCGTTGCAATTGGCTATTTACAAATATGTTTCTTAGGGGGATACACTTATGGCGTTCGTTCTCGATGAAGAGATGCAGAATGTTACAAACATTAAGGTAATCGGCGTGGGCGGCGGCGGCGGAAACGCTGTCAACCGCATGGTGGAAGCAGGCCTCAACGGCGTTGAGTTTGTCGCCATGAACACCGACCAGCAGGCTCTTGTCAATTCCAAGGCAACCCAGAAGGTCCAGCTTGGTGCCAAGCTGACCAAGGGCCGCGGCGCCGGCGCTGACCCCGAAGTCGGCCAGCGTGCCGCTGAGGAAAGCAAGGACGAGATTGCCAACGCGCTCAAGGGCGCTCAGATGGTCTTTATCACCGCTGGTATGGGCGGCGGCACCGGTACCGGTGCGGCTCCCGTTGTGGCGGAGACTGCCCATGACCTTGGCATCCTGACTGTCGGCATCGTCACCAAACCCTTCGCTTTTGAGGGCAAGCGCAAGATGAGCATTGCCGAGCAGGGCATTGCCAACCTGATGATGCACGTGGACAGCCTGATTGTGATTCCCAACGAGCGTCTCAAGCTCATCAGCCAGGAAAAGATTACGCTGATGAACGCCTTCGAGGCCGCTGACAATGTGCTGCGTCAGGGCGTTGAGAGCATCTCCAGCCTGATCAATGTCCCGGCTTTCATCAACCTCGACTTTGCCGACGTGCGTTCCATCATGAAGGACGCCGGTTTCGCTCACATGGGCGTTGGCGTTGCCAAGGGTGCCGGCAAGGCCGAAAATGCCGCCAAGGCCGCCATCTCCAGCCCGCTGCTTGAGACCAGCATTGCAGGCGCACGCGGTGTCATCATTAACATCACTTCCAGCCCCGACATCGGTCTGGACGATGTGGAGACCGCTGCCTCCATGATTACGCAGAGCGCGCATCCCGATGCGAACATCATCTGGGGTACTGCCTTTGATGAGCGTCTGCAGGATGAGATGAGCATCACTGTGGTCGCCACCGGTTTTGAGAGCACGCCCGAGGTCGATGCACCCATTCAGGCAGCTATGAACAGCCAGAAGGCCGCGGCAGCCACTGCACCCGCAGCGCCCGCCGCTCCCAAGCCGGAAGCGCCCAAGGCTGAGGTGGATCCCGTGATTCCCAACCCTGTATTCAGCAATGTCTTTAATCCCAATATGGATACCCCTGTCACCCCCGCGCCGGCCAGCCAGCCTGAGCCGCCCGAGGAGGATGACGGTGATTACTTCAACGACCTGCTCAGCATCCTGAACAAGCGTTCCTGATGACTGGGCGGCCGGATTGGCCGATACAACCGGCAGGGTACGGCCCTGCCCGGCAGGCGCATAAAAACGCCTGCAAGCGAGGAGGAGCGCCATGCCCAGCCAGGAACCAGCCATTCAGACCCTGCAGGAGAGAGGTTTCAGGACCAGTTTCCGGGGTTTTGATAAAAATGATGTGCTGGCCTATATGAACGCGCTTGCCAATGAGACACAGCAGCGAGAAAGCGAATATGAAGAAGAAATCGCTCAGCTGAAAGCGCAGCTTGATAAGATGCGCTCCGAGCAGACCGCGGCGCGTGCCTGCGTGGAAAAGCTGCAAAGCGATTTGAGCGAGGCAAACTCACGCGCCGAAGCGGCCGAAAAGGATGCCGCTGAAGCCCAGACACGCGCCCAGGCCGCCGATGAGCGCGCCACGAATTACCACAACCGCCTCAAAGAAAATCAGCAGGCAGTCGTGGAGTGGCAGTTCAAATGCCGCGACCTGCAAAAACAGGTCGATGAGATGACCGCCATGATTCCCAAAGGCGGCAGTTCGGCCCCCGCGCCGGAACCTGCCCCTGCCCCGGAACCGGCTAAACCTGCAATGCCTGAGCCTGTCGCTCCGCCGCCCTCTGCCCCTGAAACATCGGTGACCGAGGAGGCGCGCATTGAAGCACGGCGCATCCTGATGGAAGCCCGTCTCAAGGCGCAGAGCGCCGAGCTGCGTTTGCAGCAGCAGGCCGATGAGCAGAAGGCGCGTATGACAGACCATGCCCGCGACCTTGCAGCCGGTATTGCACTGCTCCGCGAACGTGTCGGACAAGCGGATGAACGTCTTTCGGCTGCTTCCTTTGATCTTGAGGATGCCACAGCGGCTCTCTATCAGGCGCTGGCGGCCACTGAGACGGATTTTGAGGCGTTTGGCGTACAACTTCGTGACTTTGGCGAAACCGATGCTGCAGAGCCTCTGATAGGCGCTTCTGATGCGCCGGAAACGCAGACGAATGATACAGCGCAGCCTTATGTTGCTCAGCCGCTTCCGTCTGCTGCTGCCCGGCCTGTTTCGGGAGCCAAGGGAACGGTTCGCTGCCGTGCAGCGGCTCAGCCTGTGAGCAAGCGTGCGCGTCCGGTACGTCCCCAGCAAAATTCGGCACCGGTTCGCCGTCTGCGCCGCGCCACCCGTGAACGCCGCAGCGTTTCTCAGGAACTGACCGATGCACTCAACCGGTTGGATCAGAAATAAATACATTCTGCCCGGCCTGCGGCATCTGTCCGCAGGCCGGGTTTTCTCTCAAATCGGATTCAACAGTAAAACCCACGGATTGTGTAAAACGGAGGATGCTTATGCCTAAGCAATCAATACCGCGGCTGAACACCTGGCCGGCCGGCCCGCGCTGGCTTGTGTACGGTGTGGCGCTGCTCTGCATCATTCTGGCAGGCGGTGCAGTTACTGCCTACGGCGGAATGCTGCTTGTGGTGCTGCTCTGGGCAATTTTGACAGGGGGACTTTGCCTGCTGCTGCAATTCACCTGGCGCACTGCATTCCCGGGTGAGCGGCTGCGCAATGACCGCCCGTTTCTGATCAGCTGGCTGGTTGGCTCAGCGGTGGGCATTGCCATTATTGCCGCACTGGTGCTTTACCGTCAGACAGTGTATCGAGATGACGCCATCAACTATTTCGCTAAACAGTCACTTTTGTTTGGCAGTTTTGGACAGAGCGGATTCTATGGTGTTCATGTTCTGGCGGAAAACCTGCTTGCGGCGGACTACAAGATGTTCATGAACCTCTTTATCAGCGTTCCTTATCTGTTCACGAACCAGTCCATTGAAGCCTTCATGATTTGCTATGCGCTGACCTGCTTTGTCCCGATGTGGTTCGCCCTGCTTATGATGGCCAAAAAAATCGCAGCAAACTTCCCCGGCTGCCGTACGGCTCTGTATTATCCGGTCTGTATGGCGGTCATGGTGCTCTGGCCGATGTTCCTCTGGCCTGCCACGCACGGAATGCCGGATGCTTTCGGCCTGACCTTTGCTTCGGTCATTCTGCTGCTCTGTGCGGACTATCGGTTTGAAACG
>JAQXGE010000044.1 GCA_029006135.1 Oscillospiraceae bacterium
TTGTAGAGTGCGCCGACAAGAAGCGAGATCATACAGGGAACCGCATATTTGCGCATCAGCGTACCGATGCGTTCCGTTCCCAAAAACTGATTTGACTGATTTTCCATACGTTCCATCCTTTCAAAAAAAGAGTGCGGCTCCGGGCATTCGCTGGAATTACGCCCAAGGCCACACGCGAAATATTTTGGGGCAACAAAAAATGCGTAAGTCCATGAACTGGACTTACGCATTTCTGCTACTCGTGCCTGAATATTATATCAGAACCATGCCGAAAAAGTCAAAGGTTTTTTGCCCGTTTTTCGTTTTTGGATCGTGCCGGATTTTGCTCCCGGCCGTCCGCAGTTTATTCGCCGACGGCCTTGTTGGTCAGCATTGTCCAGACAAGCTTCGGCATGCTGGCTTTGCCCATCCGGGTTTCACCCTCACCGAGGCGGAGTACGGTTTTCTTCTGTTTGTCGGCGGGTTCCCATTTTGGCAGGTCACTGCCGTTGGGATTGCCAGTCTTGGCAAAGTTTGTCAGGTAATCCGTCATTTGTTCTTCGAGAATGCGGTCCTTCTTCTCCCACGGGCGCCAGCCGTTACTGAGCGTTCCGAACCAATACCAAAGGTCGGAGGAATGCCACGCGCCATTGTCATCCCCCGGCAGCTGGCGGTCAAAGAACCACGCATAGCTCGGTTTTTCCTGCGCAGCGCACCAATCCCGAGCCATCTTGTAAATCATGGGCGGCATAACATCCTGGCTGGTGGAGCCGCACATATAGGGAATGTGCTTTTGCTTGCCCTGCGCCAGAAGGTCAACGCCGGTTCCCACAATAAACTGTCCGTCAAGGCATGGCATACAGCCGTTGCCCTTCTTTTCTTTTTTGACCTCGTCCCAGGCGGCAAAAAGTTTTTCCGGTTCAAGTGCGCGGAACTGTTCAAGGTTTGCACATCCGGCTTTTTGCATGACAGCCTTCCAGAAATCAAACTGTTTTTCCGCCGGGCCCGCAGACATGGCTTTCATCACACCGCCGCCGCTTGACATAACAGCCTTGCTGAACAATCCGTCCGTCATGGGGCTGAGGCAATGCTGCTGCACGCTCATGGCGCCGGCACTCTGCCCCATAATGGTAATGTTGTCGGGGTCACCGCCAAACGCGGTAATATTGTCATGCACCCAGCGGATGGCTGTCATCTGGTCATACAGGCCATAGTTGCCGGTGTGACCGGCTTCCTGCTGCAATTCCGGCAGGCAGATTAGACCCATGGGTCCAAGACGGTAATTGAGGGTAACGCCAATCACGCCCTTGGTCGGCCAGATCGGCTCGTCAAAGTGCTTTTCGTGACCGCAGCCGCCGACAAATCCACCGCCGTGGATGTACACAATCACTGGCAGCTTGTCCCCTTCTTTGGCATCCGCCGGGGTCCAGATGTTCAAAAACAGGCAGTCCTCACTGTATGTGTAAGTTTCGCCTTTGCGGAATTCATGGTAGTAAAAGACCTTTTTCAGGTTCTTCTCCTCATCATAGAACGCCCGGGGCTGGTAGGAGCAGTTCCCGTAGTGGGTTGCATCATAGACGCCGTCCCAGTGTGTGACCTGCTGCGGATATTCCCACCGTCCGGCCGTGGCATAGCGGATACCCTTATAGGCCGCCACGCCGGGACGCTTGCCCGCCGTTCCCTGCACCTGTCCGCAGGGAGTATTGACCAAATAATTCATTCGTTTCGCCTCTTACTTTGCGCCGTGTTCCCGGTTCCAGGCCGCGGGCATCCAGGGATATTTTTCCTCGTTTTCCAGGCCGTACTTTTCCAGTTCCCGCAACTGGTCAACCACATGGGGCATATCCATGCGCTCCACCATCTTGTTAATCAGATTTTCGCCGACTTCGGCCATGCGGTCCCGCGTCTCAATGTCCGGAATGTCGGGCGTGGACATATGATCTTTGTTTTCACCGAAGCAGTAGCCCACCGCTGCGCTCTGATAACCGAGGGAGAACAAATCGTTAAACTGTGCGCAGGACTGCGGATCCTGATGGCTGTACCCGGTGACCAGCGGCACGTCATCCAAACGGTTCATAATCTTGTAGGCACCTACAGTGATAGAATGGAAATCTGTCATGAAATCCGTGAGCAGGTCCTTGCATTTGTTCACCTGCATCATGCAGTCCATGTACAGAATCGGAACGCCGGTCTCGTCATAGAAGTCCCGAATCATGGGGCAGATGGTCATGTGCGCAGGGCCGTGGAAGCTGAGATAAATCTGGCGCTTGAATCCCTGCCGCAGCAGGCTCCGGGCAATAGCCCCCAGATAATCAATGCCCTCGCGGACGGAAACCTGCACGGTACCGCGCCCCGATGCGGTCGCACCGGCATAGAAGTACGGCAGACCAGTGAGGACAAGACCATTGCAGGCCTCTGCCATTTTCAGGCAGTATGCCTCAGAAATTACCGTCTCACTGTCCAGAGGGAAACCGCCGTGCATCTCGGTGGTGCCAACGGGGACGATGATAATGTCATTTTCTTTGAGATATTCCTGAACTTCGCTGTTCAGCATTTTTCCAAGAATTCTTGTACGCAGTTCCATAGTAGTAAAGCTCCTTTCAATAACAGACAGCGGCGCGGCGATGTAACCGCGCCGCCGTTGGGTGTTTTGTTACAGGCGGTTCCTTACGTTTTGTTTTCCGATTTCAGAACCGTTTTGCGGCCCTGAATATTACAGGGTTTCCTCGATAAACTCAACAGCCTCTTCCAGAGCCGGTTTGGGGTTCTGGCCAGCTCTCTTGGCGGTATGGTAGGCCTTCATCTTCTCGCGGACTTCAGGGGTAATATTCCAGATAAACTTGAACGCGGCCCAGGAGCCAAGGATGAAGATGCCGGGAATCAGAACACACAGCACCTTGATGCCGGTGATGGTGCCGGCGGACTGTGCCAGACCTGCATCTGCCAGAGCCGTGTCATAACCAATCCAGCCCAGTGCCAGAACGGCGGCAGAGTTGCCGATGGTCTGACCAATACGGCGGGTCAGGTTGAAGGTACCGTAGATGGAGCCCTCAGTGCGCTTGCCGGTGAGGTATTCGTTGTAGTCAATCGTCTCGCCAACCATGCCCCACTGCATATAGATGGAAACGCTGGCAAAGCCAGAGGCCAGACCGCTCACAATCATGTGGACCCAAACGTTGACGTTGGTGAGCATATGCGCAGCAAACAGACCAACATACAGGCCGCTGCCGATGAGCAGGCAGGTGCGGACAAGGTTCATCAGGCCGAACTTTTTGGACAGCTTGGGGCAGACCAGCAGGGAGACAATGCCCAAAGGCATCGAAATCATCGAAGCCATTGCCATCATTCCGATGTTGCCCAGAACGTCAGCGTACATGTAGGTGCCCAGCGTGCTGCCGACATACTGCATCGTGCAGATGCAGATACCGTGAACGCACAGTGCCACGAATGCACGGTTGTTCTTGAACACACCGAGAATGTCCGTGAATTTGACGTTGTCGCCGGAGTCGGAGGCGTTCTCCTCGCCAAGGTTGCGTTCCTCGGTCCAGAAGTAGTGCAGCAGGCAGCATACAAAGCCCATCGCCGCGCAGATAACTGCGCCGACAGCGTAACCGGCTGCATTGGTATCGCCGTACTTCTGCAGCAGCATGGGGAAGATGATGGTCGGCACAATATTGCCAATCATGGAGCCAAAGCCGCGGGCGGAGGACAGGGATGCGCGCTCCTCGTCAGTGTCAGCCATGGCAGACAGCAGCGAGCCCATGGGGATGTTGAACATCGTGTAGCAGCCTTCGTACAAAATCTTGCAGAAGAACAGCACAACGAGCATCGTGGTGCCTTCAAAGAAGGTCGGCACGGTCCAGAATGCGATGGCGGTAATGGCCAGCAGCGGGGTTGAGCGCAGCAGCCAGGGGCGGAACTTGCCCTTTGC
Organism: Oscillospiraceae bacterium; assembly: GCA_029006135.1. GTDB lineage: Bacteria > Bacillota > Clostridia > Oscillospirales > Ruminococcaceae > Gemmiger. The sequence goes on from JAQXGE010000044.1 coordinate 3,911, forward strand.
ATTGTGGTGTTTGGAATAAATCTTGTCCATCAAAGCGCCCATCAGAGGGTCGTTGACGGCATCCCAGACATTCCAGACCAGCAGCAGGGTGGCAAGGATGGCAGTATTCACCTTCAGCACGTTTACATAGTACCGGGTTACATAGGCGCCCATGAGAGCAAAAGTCATGCAGCCGCCCATATCGCCCATCGCGTAACCGATCTTGTGCTTCCAGGTCAGTCCGCTTTTGGTTGCAGCGTTGGCAGTTTTAGCCATTTTTGTTTCCTCCGTTTTCATATTCAGGGTTCTCCCCCTGTCCATGGTTACGATTTTATCAGAAACGTGCTGCAAAGATAATTACTAAAATCGCATATATCATTGCAAATCTCGCAATTATATGATATAATATGGATATATTGTCTAAATCAAGTTGGTGATTTTTGTGAACTTAGACGAATTAAAGAAACTTTGGTCACAGCATTCGTTCCCTTTAGCACCGGATGACCAGCAGATATTTTTTAATCAGCTGCGCTCCATGGGGATAGACCCTGAGGGGTTTTATCAGGAAGTGGAGATGACCTCCCCTTACGTCAACACCCATCGGGATGCGAGTTTTTCCAACTCAGTCATCCGGCTTCACAGCCATTCCTTTTACGAGGTGCTTTGCTGCCTGAACACCTGCGGCGTGGAATATCTGGTCGGCACGGAGCGCTACCGCCTGCAAAAGGGCGACATTGTATTTGTCTCTCCCGGTGTCAGCCACCGTCCGCTCCTGCCGGAGAATCTTCCCGAGCCATACGAGCGGGATGTGCTGTGGTTCAGCAGGAAGTTTGTGGACCTTTGCGGCCAGCTCGCCCCCCTGCCCGCAAACGCCGTACAGCGCCGCACCAGCCTTGTGCGCACGGCGGGGACCGAGTGGGAGTTTCTGCCCGATATGTTCCGCCGCGGCGTACAGGAGCATGAAAATCCGCAAAGCGGTTCAGAAATAGCCATTATCGGCAACTCCATGCTCCTTCTAACCCAGCTGACCCGCGCCTTCCAGGACGTTCACACGGCGCCGGTAAAGGCTGAAAAGCCAGAACTTCTTGATGAGGTCATGGGCTACATTGAGGAACATTTGGCTGAAAAAATCAGTCTGCCCGAAACCGCAAAACATTTTTACGTCAGTGAGAGCACCATCAGCCATGTTTTCCAGAAAAAGATGGGGGTCAGCTTCTACCGCTGTGTAACACAGCGGCGGCTCATCGCTGCCAAAAGCCTGATTTGGGAGGGCGAGTCACTGGAAAATGTGAGCCACGCAGTTGGTTTTTCCGACTATTCCACCTTCTACCGCGCTTTTAAGCAGGAATACGGTATCTCGCCCCGGCAATTTGAGCAGATGGAGCACCTCAGCGAGGAGTAAAAGTTCTGCTTTCTATGGATCTGCGATTTTGCACAGGCAATTTCAAAAAGTCCGCCATGCGTTTGACGGCATGGCGGACGGAAAAATAGGGGCACAGCAGACAGCGCGAGGCAATGCGGTGAACAAAGCCTCAGACGACACGGCGGACAAGTAGGGGCGCGGGTTGATGGCAGGCTTATTCAGACGCTATCTTGATGGGTTCCCCCTCAATACGGTCACAAAATGCGACCACGCGCGTTGTTCCGCTGAGGGTACAGGTGTACAGAACAAGGTCATGTCCGCTGTTCTGAACCTCATCCACGGACTCCGGAGAGACGGTCTCCATCTTTGTCAGCGTGTATCGATTCACGATTCCCTGCATATCCGTGAAACGCACCTCCGCACCGATTGTGAGGTTTGACAGATAGCCAAAATGGGACTTATAGTTGTGCGCAGCAATGACCAAATCATCGGTTCGTGACGAGCCAAACTGGCGGCAGGGTGCCATCTTCAGGCGATCATAGTCCCATTCCGCCATAACGGGCAGTTCCAGGCCCAAATCAGGGATTGAGATGTACCCGACATACTCATATCCGTCAATCAGCTGCGTGGGCATTTCCGGGTCAAGGGTAGCTGGGTCAATCGTTTCAGGGATGGTTTCGGGCGCTGTTTGCTCAATAGCGGACTGAATATCGCACAACAGGCTCTCGGCTTCCTGTTCTGCACGGCGGTCTTGCTGTCCGTTATAAAGAAAAAGGAGCAGTGCTGACAGCATCAGCACCGCTCCCAGAATCACGAAGATTATGCCTGACTTTTTAGGCTTCATCATTCTTTTTCTTCCTGCGCATCATCAAAATGCCGCAGAGAATCATCAGAGCACCCAGGCTGCCGAGAACCGGGATGGGCCAATTCAGCTGGCCGGTCTGAATGAGAGATTCCGTATTTGTGATTGTCAGAACGCTGCCGCTTGCACTGTAGGACGGTGTGTAGCCCTTGGGAATGCCCGTTTCCAGCACACTCCAGTTCGCGGAGCTGTCCAGGCCATACCATGTGAAAGTCCAGTTGTTTGCGGCGTTCAGGGTGACCCGCTTCACGGCAGTGTCCCCGTTGTACAGGGTGACCGTCACGGCATCGGGACGGTTGCCCCGCTTGTTGTTCTCATCGGACCAGACCTTTTTCACCGTCAAATCCATGGGACTGGTCGGCGCAGCCGGCGTGGCTGGCGTGTAGTCCTTGTGGTTGGTGATGAACACAGTGTTGTCCTGCTTTTTGTAGGAAGCCTCATACCCTTCGGGCGTTTCTTCCTGCACGGTCCACTCGTAGCGGTCATCCAGTTTATCCCAAGTGTAGGTCCACTGGTTGTCCGCGTTCAGTGTGACGGTCTCGGCAGTTTTGCCGTCTTTCAGCAAGTTGACTTTGACGCTCCCGGGGCGGTTGGGATAGCCGTTGTCATCCCAAACCTTGTGGACCGTCAGCTTGTTGTTCTCAATGGCTTCCACGGAGAAAACCCAGTCCACTTCCCCTACCCTATTGGCGTACTGGTTGCCCAGGTCAACCGGCACATCCAGTTCCACTTTGAGGGAGAGGGCTTCCCCGGCGGTCAGTTTGCCAAGGAAGACATTGTCCGCCAGAGCGCCGGTCTGATCCGGCGTAGAATTGTAAATCAGCTCGCTGCCGTTGTAGATGCGCATGGTCAGTTGCTTGAGGAAGTCCTGCATGGTGGCAACGGTTTCGCCCGTCTCGGCGACTTTCTCGCTGAGGGGGTTGCCGTTCTCGTCATGGACAACGGCTTTGAGGTAGACGTTGATATAATCGCAGTCCTCTGCCTTGTTTGTGAAGTGAATCGTCTGGGTAAGTTTGTCGCCGGGCATGACGTTTTTGAAGTTGTCAAAAAGGTCCGTCTCGGTGTACTCGCTGCCGGGCTGGGTCTCAAAGCCGTCCTCATGACCTTTGTAGGTGATGGAGGAATCCGCCGCGAAAGCGGTGACGCTCAGGCCCAGTGCCATCACGAGGGCAAGCAGGAGGGCGGAGCCGGATTTGAAGATTTTTTTCATTTCGTCCGCACCTCCTTAATTGTTAGAAGTGGAGTTGTAGGCTTCCACTTTATTCTCGCTGATGGACACGCCCCAAGACTGGCCAACGGCGTCAGCGGGTTCGCTCTGGATGGCTTCAGCCATAACCTCAATGACCTGCTTGCCGCCATCAGCATCAGGGTAAGAGCCTGTCAGAGTGATGCCGGTCTCCCCGATGAGGGGATTTGCAGGAAACCCACCATTGGGCGCAACTGGAATTGTGTAGTAGTAATAGCCATCGGTGTGCAGAACCCAGCCAGAATCAGCACTGGGTGTGTAACTTACAGGTGCGGTTCCGCCAATGTGGTGTCCCAGCGAATTGACCCGATAGGAGACCAGCTTGACCCGAATGTAGGCATCGGTGTTGCCGGTATTTGTGACGTTCACATTCTTTTTGACATTATCCGTGAACTCCTCAGTCACCTTGCAGGTCACGTTGGAGGGCGTGAAAGTGTTCTGTACCGGCTCGGTTTTGGTGAGCAGGTAGGCCACCGTGCCGCTGACCGCCAGTGCCGCAATCAGCAAGAGAGAGAGGAGCAATGCCCCGGTCTTGCCGCCTTTGCGCTTGGCTTTTTGATGCTGCGGTTTGTAATTTCCGTGATACATAATTCTCCTCCTTCCTTAATTGATTGTTTTATCAGGTTTGCCGAAGATATTCTTCTCGACTGAACTGTATCCGTTGAGCCAGAAGACCTTGGCTTTCTTGTTGGTGCAGGTGATGGTGCCGATGGGGTTGTCCTTGCTCAGTGCAACACTTGTAGCTCCTTCAACATTACCATACATGTATCCGGGTGTGTAGCGCCAACTCCACTTGCTGTCCTCCTCGATGGAGTAAGTACCAACGGGCAGTTCGCAAATGGTAACGCTGGTGTTGCCCGTAACAGATGCTTCGGTGTACAGCTGTTTATTTTCCCCGGTACCCTTGTAGACCTTGAACACATAAGGTTCGCCAGCCGCACCGCCGTTCTTGGTGATGGTCAGGGAGCAGGTGTTGACATGGACCTTATAGGTACCGTTTGTATGGGATTCGCAAGGATTATCGCCAACCGAGCAGGTGGTGGTGATGGTGGCATTGGGCACCTCATCATTGCCCTTCATCACCTTGACGGTCACATCAAAGTCGGATTTGCCAACAGTTCCGGTTTGATCGCTAAAGGCAGCAGTGCTGTAATCCAGATGCAAGTCCCTTTCGGTATAAGGAGCCTCGCCATTAGCATTAGGAATACCTGTGTGGGTGCTGTTGCTGTCCGTCCAGATGACCCTTATGGTACCGTTGGTGCCATCACCCAAGGTGTAGGACTCACCGTAATACTTCTGAACATCGTTGACGGTGGCGGTCACGGTGGGTTTCAGCACGTGGACGGTGGCCGTCCCAGTGTTGGAATTAGCCGAAACAGGTGCAAAACTATTGGAGTTTCCTTTGGAGGTAGGTGTGTAGGTCACTGTGACAGTGTACCCGGTGCAGTTATCAGGGCTAACCTCGACCTGCGCACTTGCTCCAGTCACTGTGGCACTGATGTCCACAAAAGCATATTTCCAAGCTTCTTCATCGGTAAAGGTAGGCAATTGATACAGCTCAGAAGCGTCTACAAAATTGCCTTGGTAGATTGTCACATCGTTCGTTTTAACCTCAGGCTCTGCAACAGGGATATTGACTGTTGGATTCTTGAACAGCTCAACTTGCTTGTCGCCAAGATAAACGCCTGATCCGGTGGCGTTAGTGGGAACATCGTTGCCGCCAAGGAAACCATCCTTCACAGGGACTGTAAACTCGATAATCAGCTTTTTGCCAAATGTTCCGTCTTTTTTAGCCGTATTCGAAACAAAATTTTGGTTAAAGTCAAAGCCTGTAACGGAAACCGTGTCTCCAGTTATTTCTGCAGTGACACCTGCAGGATTTGGTTTCTTAGTGGTTTCATCGAACGTGGTTCCGTTATAGTCCACGGTATAAAGGTGAATATCGCTGGCATCGGCAGGCATCTCGAAGTAGGGTGTTACGATATCCTTAATTACAGTGCTGCTGCCAAGCTGAATAGAAGGAGTTTGGATTTCCTCAGAAATCTTTTCAAAAATTGCATTCAACGAATCTGTGTCACTAGCGGACAGATAGTAGCCTGCATTGCTGCCAGTTCCACCATTCGTCATGCTCCGTGCATTTGGATAGTTGCTGGAGAGATAATGTAAGAATCTATTGGTACGGACAACATCAGAGTTACCCTGATCTTGTGAAATGTTAAGTTCAGGATCTGCGTCCTCCAACATACCGATAGTGTATACTGTCGCACCATATGTATTTTTCAACTGATATGCATATTCGATAGCGCTGTTTGCCGAAGTCGTAGTCTCATCGTACGTCCAATCACCACTACCAGGAATACCGTCCGTAAATACAACAACTACATGTTTGCGCTCTGTGGCAGAAGTTGACGATGCCTTCTTAAATTGCTCAACCGCATTGGCAAGCCCCATCTCAATATATGTGCCACCAGCAGTGGCCAAGCCATCAATTGCGCCTTTGACTTCATTCACATTGTTCCTGATGTCAGCATTCAACGAAACTTTGACATTGGATGTTTCATTAAACCCAATCACAGAAATTCGATGATCCACATTATTGGATTTAGCATCATCATATACATTATCCACGAACTTGTTTGCTGCAATAGCCAGTGCCTGTTTCTTTGTCACATCCGTTGCAGCCGCTTCATAGAACTGACTCTTGGGTTTGTACCATTTTCCGTTATCATCAGCGTATTGCTTTGGAACATACGGAAAGCCTGCATGCTTAAAAAAAAGAATTGCTTTGTCAAGATGACTGCCTGACATCCAGTTCTGACAATCATCGCACCACGTCACTTTTGTGTAATAAACATTTCCAAAAATGCCTGTTTTTTGGATATAGTATGCTTTGTCTTTTTCCAGTTGACTCTCATATACAGGCTGATAACTATACATGGAATCCGACATGCTACCGCTTTCGTCAAGCACCAGCACAATATCACAGGGTACTGAATCAGTCGAAGAAGTCACCGTACCGGTGGTGTAAGCCTCCATAGTGATGGTTGCCTTTTTTGAGTCTGCATCATATACTGCCGTTTTGGACAACTGGAGTCCGTTGTCAGTTTCTTCAGGTTCTTCAGGTTCCGCAAGTGGGGTTGCACTCATAGCACGAAGCATACGCTTGGCAGGAGCCGCTGCAACATTGACCGAAGGAAGAAGCGGACCAACCTCGGTATAATTCACAGGGGGAGTTACTGTTTCAATCCCAGAATCATACCCAAGTTTTTCAGCAAGGGTAACAATATCCTCCTCTGTCATCCCTGCCGCCAGCGCATCCCTCTGTTCCTCGGTCAGCGTGGAAAGGAAGGCACTCATTTCTTCTTCCGTCTCGTATGACAAGAGGGTTTCGATTGCCGCAGCCACGTCAAAGGTGCTGTCCGGTGCGGGGGTGGTGTCATTCTCCGGGGCGGCGGTGCTATCGGGCGCAACAGTTGCGTCCGGGGTGGTGGTG
>JAQXGE010000045.1 GCA_029006135.1 Oscillospiraceae bacterium
TCTGGTAGAGCGCCACCTTGCCAAGGTGGAGGTAGCGAGTTCGAGCCTCGTCGGCCGCTCCATTTGGGAGTTTAGCTCAGCTGGGAGAGCATCTGCCTTACAAGCAGAGGGTCAGCGGTTCGAGTCCGTTAACTCCCACCAATTTGGCCCGGTAGTTCAGTTGGTTAGAACGCTAGCCTGTCACGCTAGAGGTCGTCAGTTCGAGCCTGATCCGGGTCGCCATATGCCTCTGTAGCTCAGTCGGTAGAGCAGGGGACTGAAAATCCCCGTGTCATTGGTTCGATTCCGATCGGAGGCACCATTTCTTTTGCAGCTTCTTTTAAAGAAACTGCATTTTGCGGCCGTAGCTCATCTGGTAGAGCGCCACCTTGCCAAGGTGGAGGTAGCGAGTTCGAGCCTCGTCGGCCGCTCCAAAAAATAGTGGATACCGGCTTCCTTAGCCGGTTTTTCACTCATTATGGTGACGTGGCCAAGTGGTAAGGCAAGGGTCTGCAAAACCCTCATTCGGCAGTTCAAATCTGCCCGTCACCTCCAGTTGCTAAACACTTTAGAATTTTACTTTACAGTAAAATTCTAAAGTGTTTTTTGTTGTTTTTGTCCTGATAAAACCTTCAGCTGTCAATGGCAAATGTTTAATCGGAACAAACAATATGATTCGGCAAGATGTCATAAAAGGTGCCGTTATTTTTGTGCATTGCAAAGCCCGTGCCTGATTGACAATAAGCCTACAAGAATGATATACTTTAAAAAAATTCACACAATGGGGGCTTTCAATGAACAAAAGAAATTTGATTGGCTTTGGCGCAGTAGTTGCCGCTTCAGTAGTTCTTGTGGTTGCAACGCAGATGGTTAAGACAAAGCGCATTCAGGACGTGACAGGCGGTGCAGAAACCGTGACACTGACCGGAGAGGGCGAGGGCTATGGCGGTCCTATCTCGGCAGAAGTGATTGCTGCAGGGGATAAGATTGTTGGCCTGACGCTGACTGGCGAAAAGGAAACTCCGGAAATCGGAGGGGCGGCCCTGAAAACCCTTCAGGAGAACATCGTAACCGCGGGCGGACTTGACGGTGTGGATGCTGTGGCGGGGGCCACCTGGACATCGAAAGGCGTCTTTGCAGCTGTTGAGTCTGCCATGGGATGGGACGAGACAGAGAAAGATGAAACTGGCACACAGGAAGACGCGGCGCAGGCCGTGGTAACGACGGGCACGCTCTCTCACGGACTGGGCTTTGCCTCTAATGGCAGACTGGGCCCCGGCAAGGATGACCAGGGCGTCGGCGTTTACAGCTTCAACGAGGCTGTGGCATATGTCATTTTCGATGATGCCGGGAGAATTGTGGACCTCGAGGTTGATGAGTTAGAGGTGGCAAGCCCAAACTATGACGGCGAGTATATGCCGAACTTCACCGGCTTCCCGGGACAGAGCTATAACGCAGATACAAACCACGATGAAGCGGTAGATGCAGTCCTGGAGCAGACGGAGGATACCTTCTTGTCTGATGTGGAAACGTGGAAGACAAAGAGGGAACGCGGTGAAACCTATAAACTGAATTCCGGTACCTGGGAAGATGAGATGGACATCTTCGAGGAATTCTTTAAAGGAAAGACCGTGGAAGAGATTGAGCAGTGGTATGCAGAATCCTGCTCGGACCTTAACGGCAGACCGCTGTTTGGCACATCCGAAAAGGATGAAGACGTTGCAAAGTATGAGGCAATGTCGGATGAGGCAAAGTCTCAGCTGGACACCATCGCCGGCGCGACAATGTCCTTGAATGATGCACATGGCAATATTATTGGTGCGATTGCACGCGCGTATGAGAACCGTCAGGAAATCGGAAATGCTGAAGTAGCAAAGATTGGCCTTGGCTTTACCAGCAATGGCCGCCTCGGACCCGGTAAGGACGATCAGGGCGTTGGCGTTTACAGCTTCAATACGCAGGCGGCAGGTGCTTGCTACGATGCCGAAGGCAAGATCACTGCACTTCTCGTGGATGTGATGGAGGTCGCTACTCCGAACTACGATGGTGAGTATATGCCGCATCTGACCGGTTTCCCGGGACAGAGCTTCAATGCGGATGCGGACCACGACGAAAAAGTTGATACGGTCCTGCAGCAGACGGAAGATACCTTCCTGGCCGAGATTGAGGCATGGCAGACCAAGCGCGAGCGCGGTACGACTTATAAGCTGAATTCCGGCACTTGGACGGATGAGATGGATTTGCTGCAGCAGAAGTTTGTCGGTATGACGGCGGATGAAGTGAATGATTGGTTTGCCGCTTACTGCTCTGATGTGAACGGAAGACCGCTGCATGGGACCTCTGACAAGGAAGAGGACATTGCCAAATATGATGCACTTTCCAATGCGGAAAAGGCAGATTTGGATACGATTGCGGGTGCAACCATGAGTCTGAAAGATGCTCACGGTGACCTGATTGGCGCAATTGAAAATTCCTGGAAAAACGCAAAGGCGGTCTCCGCTCAGTAATTCTGCAAAAGTTCCGGAAAACGCAGGCTTACACAATTTCCCATATGGCTCCTTTGGCCGTCTCGAAACGCTTGTTTCGGGGCGGCTTTTGTTATGCGAACAACTTTATTAAAATGCCATATCCGTTGAAGTGATTTGTGAACGCTCATGACTTTTCAGGGCAAAAGGGAAGAGGTAACAGAGCAGCTGATTGCTGCAATTCCAAAGAGAATTTTTAAAGTATTTCAAAGATTTTTCGCAAACAACGATTTATCGACAAAGTTTTTTTGAAAAAAAGCTTGCATTTTTGAGATGGCTCTGTTATAATAAACAAGCGCTGATGAGTGAGGCGCGCGAAACAAAATAAGGGAGCTTTCCCGAGTGGCCAATGGGGACAGACTGTAAATCTGCTGCTTAATGCTTCGGTGGTTCGAATCCACCAGCTCCCACCAAAAAGGACATCCGATGAGAATCGGGTGTCTTTTTTTGTTTGTTTCCCCTTCTTTTGGAAAGAATCTGGCTGCAGAATATACAAAGCGACACCATGGGATTTGTCTATTGTGACGAATCTGATCAAAATACGCCAAGGAACCGGAATTTCTCAAAATTTCGGGCAACAAATCCACAAAAAGGATATATAATAAAGAAAACAGAGCGGGAATGCCGAGGAAGGCTCCTGCGTAAACGGCGGGAACCGATATTCAAATGATGCTGAAAATGCGGCAAGGAAGCCTGCTCACTGAATAATTTGCTCAAGGATAAGAGCAGAGCAAATAGGAGGATTAAAATGAAACTTTTTATTGACACAGCCAATCTGGAAGAAATTCGAAAGGCCAATGATATGGGCATTGTTGCGGGCGTTACAACCAACCCCAGCTTAATCGCAAAGGAAGGGCGTGACTACGCACAAACCCTTCGGGAAATTTCCAATATTGTTGATGGACCAATCTCTGGCGAGGTAAAGGCCACCACAACGGATGCTGAAGGCATGATTGAGGAAGGCCGTGCCATCTACGCAATTGACCCCAAACATATGGTGGTCAAGATTCCGATGACGGCGGAAGGGCTAAAGGCGATCCGCGTGCTCTCCTCGGAGGGAATCCAGACCAACTGCACGCTGATTTTCTCGGCCAATCAGGCACTTCTGGCGGCGCGCGCCGGAGCTACTTATGTCAGCCCGTTTTTGGGACGTCTTGATGATATCGGCCGCCCGGGCATTGAGCTGATTGAAACAATCCACGATATTTTCCTCAATTATCCGGATATCGAGACGCAGATCATTGCGGCTTCCGTTCGGAATCCCATCCATGTGACGGACTGCGCTTTGGCCGGAGCGGACATTGCTACCGTGCCATATAAGATTCTTGAACAGATGATCCATCATCCGCTTACTGATGCCGGCATTGAAAAGTTCAAGGAAGATTACACAAAAGTGTTTGGTGAATAGTCCTCGCGGATAATCCATACATAACGCGAAAAAAGAATACGAATGAAAGTTCCCGGAAGGCAGGATGTTTACTGCGGCTTCCGGGAACTTTTTGATTTGCGAAGAAACTGCGCAGCACAATTTGACAAGATGGTTGCTTTTTCCTGCGGGTCTGCTATAATAGCACTATAAATGATTTGTAAAGAAAACATGAATTTTTATAAAACAATGCAAAGATTTTGCTTAACTTCGTTAAGACAAGATAAAAGATATGAACTGAGGTATTTGCATGAAAATCGTGATTGTGGGCCTTGGCAAGGTCGGTCGAGCTCTGACGCAGCAATTGACCGCAGACCGGCATGACGTTGTAGTGATTGACCGCAAGCAGGAACTTGTTGAGGATATTGTAAATATCCACGATGTTCGCGGTGTGAGCGGCAACGGTGCCTGTTATGAGGTACAGGCGCAGGCCTTTGAAAATGGTGCGGATTTGCTAATTGCAGCGACGGACAGCGATGAAATCAATATCCTTGCCTGTCTTGTCGCCAAGAAACTCAAGACCAAGCATACGATTGCCCGTATTCGTAATCCGGAGTATGAGCAGCAGCTGCGCATTATGCGCGGTGAGCTGGGCCTTTCGATGATCATCAATCCCGAAAAGGCGACAGCCAGAGAAATTGCGAGAATTCTGCGTTTCCCCAGTGCAATGAAACTGGAACAGTTCAGCAAACAGCGCTTTGAACTCGTTGAATATCGTCTTGGTGCCGGAAATCCTCTGGAAGGACTGCAGCTTTCCGATCTGTACCGCAGCATAAGGGTCAAGGTGCTGATTTGCGCGGTTGCGCGCGGCAAGCAGATTTTTATTCCAACAGGCAGCTTTACTTTGCAGGCAGGGGATACCATTTACCTTACAGCGACACCGCAGGAACTCGAACAGTTCTTCCGGCGTCTGGGTCTGTTCAAGGCGCGGGCTACCAATGTAATGGTTGTGGGCGCGTCCAGAATGGCTTATTACCTTGTCAAGGAACTGAGCGAGATGTCCATGCACGTTACACTCATTGACTCCAACCTTGACCGGTGTCAGGAAATGAGTGAACGTCTGCCCGGAACGCTGGTTATTCATGGAGATGGCACCGATGCAGAACTTCTCGCAGAGGAAGGCCTGGCTGAAATGGATGCCTTTGTTGCGCTGACCGGCTTGGATGAGACAAACATTATTCTTTCCATGTATGCTTCTCGCTTAACGGATTGCAAGGTTGTAGCAAAAATCAACCGCCAGTCTTTTGCGGATATTGTCACGGAAAAGGGGCTGGTGGACAGCCTGGTCTCTGCCGGCGCAGTTACCACTGAATTGATTGTGCAGTATGTTCGTGCCATGCAGAACAGCCAGGCCACCAATGTGCATACACTGCATCGTCTGGTCGGCGGCAAAGTGGAGGCGCTGGAGTTCGGCGTGACGGCGGATGTGCCTTTTGCCGGGGTGCCGCTGCGCAATCTTAATCTGAAAAACAACCTGCTGGTGGCGGGCATCATCCGGGAAAACGGCGAGACGCTGATTCCTTCGGGCAATGATTCTTTCCGTCCCGGAGATGATGTGATTATTGTTACGACCAACACGGATCTCACGGATTTGCGGGACATTGTGGCAAAGTAAGGAGGATTCGTCTTGAATTACCGTATGCTCGGCTATGTTCTGGGCCGTATCTTTGCAGTAGAAGCCGCTTTGATGCTGCTGCCTGTGGCGGTGGCATTCATTTACGGGGAAATGTCCTGCGTTCCGGCATTTCTTATTCCGCTGGCAATTTTAGCACTGCTCGGCTATGTGCTTGGGCACCGCGCGCCGGCAGACACTGCGATCTATGCCCGTGAGGGCCTTGTTATCGTGGCGCTGTCGTGGGTGCTGATGTCCGTATTCGGTGCGCTTCCGTTTGTTATCAGCGGAGAAATCCCCAGCTTTGTGGATGCGTTTTTTGAGACGGTCTCAGGCTTTACAACAACGGGCGCCAGCATCTTGCGTGACGTGGAAGCACTTAGCCAAAGTATGCTTTTTTGGCGCAGCCTGACCCATTGGGTGGGCGGCATGGGCGTTCTTGTGTTTGCTATGGCGGTATTGCCCATGACGGACGGCCGTGCCATGCATCTGATGCGCGCCGAGGTCCCCGGGCCGTCTGTGGGAAAAATTTCAAGCAAGCTGCGGGACACGGCCAAAATCCTGTATGCAATCTATTTTGTGATGACCATCATCGAGGTTGTATTGCTCTGTTTGGGGGGGTTGCCGCTGTATGATGCGCTTATTACTTCATTTGGGACGGCCGGCACCGGTGGTTTCAGTAACCGGAGCCTGAGCATCGGCGCGTACAACAGTACCTATGTGGAGATGGTGACAGCAGTATTCATGCTGCTGTTTGGCATCAACTTTAATCTGTATTATTTCCTGCTCATGCGTCATTTCAAGGAGGCTTTCGGTTCGGAAGAACTGCGCGCTTATCTTGGAGTTGTGGCGCTGAGTACAGCTGCCATTGCGGCCAACATCTACCACATTTATCAAAGTGTAGGACAAAGCCTGCGCTACGCATTTTTCCAGGTGGCATCAATCATTACGACAACGGGATTTGCCACGACGGACTTTAACCTCTGGCCGACTTTTTCCAAGGCAATTCTTGTTATTTTGATGTTCTTCGGTGCTTGCGCGGGTTCGACCGGCGGCGGACTGAAAATCAGCCGTATCATCATTATGTGCAAAGCGGCGCGTCAGGATATGATGCGGGTCCTTCACCCTCATGCGGTGACTACCGTGCGCTTTGAGGGAAAGCCACTCGAGAACAAGACAGTTTCCGGTGTTCACATTTATATGAACCTGTACATTCTCATCTGTGCGCTGTCCATGCTCATTGTTGCATTTGATCAATTTGATTTGATTACAACGTTCACGGCTGTGGCTTCCTGCCTGAACAATATCGGACCCGGCCTCGAGATTGTCGGACCCATGGGTAACTTTGCGGATTTCTCAATTCTTGCTAAGCTGCTCCTGAGCTTCGACATGCTGGTGGGCCGTCTTGAAATCTTCCCCATGCTCGTTCTGTTTGCCCCTACAACATGGCTCAAACGCCGTCGTGTACGTTCCAAATCAGTGGCCTGAAATATAAGACTGATTGCGCCCCCTTCCGCATATGCTGGTAAAAAATGCGGGAGGGGGCTTTTTATGCGGCGCGAAACTCGGCACGAGCAAATACAGCGTGTGTTTGCGGTCGGCCTGTTTATATCGGCGGTGTTAGGAGGGCTGACCGGACTGGCCTGGGCAGAGGCGAGGGAGAGAGAAAACCTGTATGAAACGTCTACTCCCGATACAAGTTTTGCAGTGCGTGCTTTGGCAATGAGCGAGCTTGAGGGCGGTGAGAGCGAAAGCGGCGCGACCATGCGGATTTGCTGCCTGACCTTTGATGACGGTCCTTCCCGCAATACACCGGAAATTTTGCGAATATTGTCAGAGCATCATGCAAGAGCAACCTTTTTTGTGACGGCGCAGGATTCGAATCGGCAGTATTTGCCCTATGTGGCGGATATCGCTGCCGCAGGGCACCAGATTGCTCTCCATAGCGCCAGTCATAATTATTCTGAAATTTATCGCAGTACCAGTTCATTCTGGCTGGACATCAAAGAACTGCGGCAGGTGCTTCAGCCGTATACGGATGTGGAAACTATCCACTGGCTGCGCTTTCCCGGCGGCAGCACCAACACGGTCAGCCACAAATACGGCGGAAGTTCTATTATGCAGGACCTCAAGACGGATGCGGAGGAAAAGGGCTATCGCTGGATTGACTGGAACGTATGCGCCGAAGACGCGACTGCCAGCCGGCCCAACGCTGCGCAGATTCTCAAAAACATCCAGAAAGACGCCAAGGATCAGCCGCTCTGCGTGGTTCTCCTTCACGATACCAATGCAACAGGGCAGACAGTCAAGGCGCTGCCGGACATACTAAACTGGTTTGCGGAGCAGGGCTATCGCTTTTGCACGGTCGAGGAAATGGCAGAATGAAGGGGGAGAGCATTGCATGGAATCTGTAGGAGGTGTATAATATTTTGGAAAAAGAACAATAACGTTGCTATTTGGGAGGTCACAAACACTTGCGTAAAACTGAATCTCAAAAAATTGCTCTTTGCGGCGTTCTCGGGGCGCTTTCTGTCGTTTTGCTGATGCTTGGGAATATTCTTCAGGTTGGAACCTATGCGGCTCCCATGTTGGCGTGCTTCCTGCTGATTCCGGTTCTTGAAGAATACGGCTCCCGTTATGCGCTCATGCTTTATGCAGTGGTGAGCGTGCTTGGTGTGATGTTGGTGCCGGACAAGGAACTGGCACTTTTCTATGCTCTGGTGCTGGGGTATTATCCGGTCCTGCGGGTTGCGTTAAATAAAATCCGCAGTGCCGTTCTGCGCTGGGCGGCAAAGTTTGCCTGCTTCAATGCTGCTACGGTGGCTATGTATCTTTTCCTTATCGTTGTGCTGGCACCGCCGGAGCTTGTGGCGGAGTTTGCGCAGGAGGGGACGGCTATGCTGGTCCTGCTCCTTGCAATGGGCAATCTCTGCTTCTGGCTTTGCGACAGAGCACTGTATTCCATGACGATCCTTTACCGCCTGAAAATTCATCCCAAACTGAAAAAGATGTTTTAACGGAGGAATAAAACAATGTGGTTTGATGATGCAGTGATTTACCAGATTTACCCCTTGGGACTATGCGGCGCTCCGCTCGAAAATGATGGCTCGGATCAAACCGGCGAACACCGTATTCTTCGTATCCTGGACTGGGTGGAGCATATTAAAAAGCTCGGCGCAACCTGTGTGCTGTTTAACCCACTCTTTGATTCGGATGCCCACGGATACGATACGCGCGATTATCGCCGTGTGGATCCGCGCCTTGGCACAAATGAGGACTTCCGTACGGTATGTGATGTACTGCACAAAGCGGGGATCCGCGTGATGCTGGATGGTGTATTCAACCACGTTGGACGCGGATTTTGGGCATTTCTTGATGTCAAACAAAAAAGGCAGGACAGCGCTTATAAAGACTGGTTCCACCTGAATTTTGACGGAAATAACGGCTATAATGACGGATTTTGGTACGAGGGATGGGAAGGGTGCGATAACCTTGTCAAACTGAATCTTCGCAATCCTGAGGTACAGCAGTATCTCTTTGACACAGTGCGTTCCTGGGTGGAGGAATATGATATTGATGGTCTGCGCCTTGATGTGGCATACTGCCTCGATATGGATTTCCTGACTGCACTGCGCAGACTGGCCAATGAGATAAAACCGGATTTTGTCCTGATGGGGGAGGTCCTGCGCGGGGATTATAACCGTTGGATGAATGACAACGCCTGCCATTCTGTCACCAACTATGAGTGCTATAAGGGTCTGTACTCCAGCTTTAATTCCGGGAATATGCATGAAATTGCATATAGTCTGAATCGCCAATTCGGCTCTGAGCCATGGTGCCTTTACACAGGACGCCACACGTTCAATTTTCTGGACAACCATGATGTCAGCCGCGTTGCAACCATTCTGACGGACCCCGATACCATCTATCCCGCATACGGTCTGCTCTTTGGTATGCCGGGGACGCCGGCGGTCTATTACGGAAGTGAGTGGGGCATCAAGGGCGACAAGAAAAATGGCGATCCGTCCCTGCGCCCGGCCATTGAGAAGCCAGAAGAAAATTCTCTGACAGAATGGATTGCCAAACTTTCTGCGGCCCGCGCTCTCAGTCCGGCACTGCGCCACGGCAGTTACCGCAATGTGATGGTACAGCCCAAGCAACTGATTTTTGAGCGCAAATGTGAGGAGGAGCGTGTGCTTGTGGCAATCAATGCCGATGCACAGCCCTACCACGCGCATTTTGATGCGGGATGCGGCACGGCGGTGGACCTTATCACAGGGGAACCGCATGATTTTGGCGGCGGGAGCGAACTGCCGCCGTTCTCCTGCGCGTTCTGGAAAATGGAAAAATAAGAGTCTGGATAACAGAATCTTGCCTATATAAATAGGGACTAAAACCCGTCCGATGGCAGCAAAAGCCGCGGACGGGTTTTTGCTGGAAAAAAACAGGAAGAACCAGAATTCGTCATAATTTGATGAAAAACTTTCTGTTTTTGCTTGTGATTTTTGGACAAAAACTGTATAATAAAGATAATAACATTTGGAAAGGAGCGTGAGCGGTTTGGCAGAGGATTTCGTGATTGAGATGCTCAATATTACCAAAGAGTTCCCGGGCATCAAAGCAAACGATGACATCACCCTGCAGCTGCGCAAAGGCGAAGTCCACGCCCTTCTGGGCGAGAATGGCGCGGGCAAGTCCACGCTGATGAGTGTCTTGTTCGGTCTGTACCAGCCGGAAAAAGGAATCATAAAGAAAAACGGAAAAGAGGTCCGCATTAAGAATCCCAACGATGCCAATGACCTCGGTATCGGCATGGTTCATCAGCATTTCAAACTGGTGGATTGCTTCAGCGTATTGGATAATATCATGCTGGGCGTAGAGCCGTGCAAAGCCGGTTTCCTTCAAAAAGATGTTGCACGCAAAAAGGTCATGGAGCTTTCGGAAAAATATGGCCTTCGTGTGGACCCGGATGCGCTGGTGAGCGATATCTCAGTCGGTATGCAGCAGCGCGTTGAGATTCTCAAAATGCTCTACCGTGATAATGAGATTCTGATTTTTGACGAGCCGACAGCCGTTCTGACTCCGCAGGAAATTGACGAGCTGATGGAGATTATGCGCGGCTTCAAGGCTGAAGGCAAGAGCATCCTCTTCATCACACACAAGCTCAATGAAATCATGGCAGTGGCGGACCGCTGTACGGTCCTGCGCAAGGGCAAATGCGTTGGTACGGTTGACATCAAGGACACCACAAAAGAGGAACTCTCCCGCATGATGGTAGGACGTGATGTTCAGTTTGTGGTGGAAAAAGGCCCTGCGCATCCCGGCGAGACCATTCTGAGCGTTGAGAATATGACGGTACCCAGCCGAGTCCACAAAAAGAATGCGGTGCGCGGCGTGAGTTTTGATGTCCACGCGGGCGAGATTGTCTGTCTTGCGGGCATTGAGGGAAACGGCCAGAGCGAGCTTGTCTATGGTCTGACCGGCCTTGAAAAGATTACTGGCGGCAAGGTCACGCTGTGCGGTAAGGATATCACACACGCTTCTATTCGTCAGCGCTCAAAAGACGGTATGAGCCATATTCCGGAAGACCGGCACAAGCACGGCCTGGTGCTGGACTATACGTTGGAAGAAAACCTTGTGCTGCAGCGCTATTGGGAACCGCAGTTCCAGCATGGCGGCTTTATCCGCAGCGATGAGGTGCGCAAATACTCGGACCGCTTAATTGAACAGTACGATGTGCGCAGCGGACAGGGTAGTTCAACGGTTGTCCGCAGTATGTCGGGCGGCAACCAGCAGAAAGCAATTATCGCCCGCGAAATCGATAAGGATCCCAAACTGCTGGTGGCAGTTCAGCCTACCCGCGGTCTTGACGTGGGCGCAATCGAGTATATCCACAAAAAGATTGTGGCGCAGCGAGACGAGGGAAAAGCTGTCCTGCTCATCAGTCTGGAACTGGACGAGGTCATGAATCTTTCTGACCGTATCCTTGTTATGTATGAGGGCGAGATTGTGGGCGAGTTTGACCCCAAGACGACCACGGTGCAGGAACTGGGCCTTTATATGGCCGGTGCCAAAAAGCAGAAGGAGGCGCAGTAAACCATGGCAAAAGAAAATAAGCCCAGCCTGGGTGCGTCACTGCGGCAAAAAAGTGGCGGCGTGCTGGCGGCACTGCTCTGCATCCTTATTGGTATGCTGATTGGCCTTGTTGTTCTGTTTATTATCAATCCCAGCCATGCCTGGAAAGACGGCTTTTTGCGGATTATCCAGGGCGGCTTCTATGATTTCCCCTATGGTGTCGGCAAAACGCTGACCCAGACAGCACCGCTTATCATGACGGGCCTTTCGGTGGCGTTTGCCTTTAAGACGGGCCTTTTCAATATCGGTGCGGCAGGGCAGTATACGCTGGGCGCTTTTGGCGCGCTGTACTGTGCGTTGGTGCTCAATCTTCCTTGGTGGGCTTGCCTTTTGGCATCAGCTTTGTTCGGCGCACTTTGGGGAGCAATTCCCGGCATCTTTAAGGCATATCTGAACATCAACGAGGTCATTACCTCCATCATGTTCAACTGGATTGGGCTGTATCTGGTCAATGAGATTATTTATGGCCGCGGTTCCGGCGTTATGTATGATGCACACAATACCCGCACATGGAAGATTGCAGAAAAAGCACCGAAGTCGCTTATTCCGTCCTGCGGTATGAGTGAGCTGTTCCACACGAACAATACAACCATTGCCATTTTCCTTGCAATCGCAGTGGCGGTGTTGGTTTGGGTGATTCTCGAAAAAACAACGTTTGGCTATGAGTTAAAAGCAGTCGGCCTCAACAAAAATGCTGCCCGTTATGCCGGCATCAACGAGAAAAAGAACATTATTCTCTCGATGACCATTGCCGGCGCGCTGGCAGGGTTTGGCGCAGGCCTGTTCTATCTTTCGGGCGGTTCGGAGTGGAATCCGCTCAACTCCACCAGCCTGCCCGCCATGGGCTTCAACGGCATTGCCACTGCTTTGCTTGCAAACTCCCATCCGATTGGAACGGTGTTCTCCTCGCTGTTTATTTCCCATATTACAGTGGGCGGCGCATATCTTCCTACCAAGTATTTCCCCACCGAGATTGCAGACCTCATCTCGGGCATCATTATCTACCTGTGTGCATTCTCCATGCTGTTCCGCGGCGTGATCGAAAAAAAACTGCTGCATAAAAACGACATGGCGAACGCCAATGCAGATACCGCACCCAAAACCGAAAACGGGAAGGAGGGCAAGTGATATGCTGCTTCTCATCAAATATACGCTGCTCTATGGCATTGTTCTGATGCTGGTTGCGCTGGGCGGAATGTTCAGCGAACATTCCGGCGTCATCAATATTGCGTTGGAAGGCATCATGGTCATTGGCGGTCTGGCCGGCGTTCTGACCACCGCCAGTCTGCCCAAGGGCACAGCACCAGTTGTTGTTGTCATCGCTGCCATTGCGGCGGCGGCACTCGCAGGAATGCTTTATTCTCTGCTGCTGGCCTTTGCGTCCATCAATCTGAAGGCCGATCAGACAATTGGCGGCACGGCTCTCAATATGCTGGCGACTGCGATTGCAATCGTTCTTGCTAAGAATTTCAATGGCTCTACTTCCTCCAAAATCAGCTACACCAACAAGGCTTTTCTGTTCAAAATCGGCGACCTGGAGCTGAGTGTTTTTATCCCCATCGGCATTATACTGCTCATTGTCAGCTATATTGTCATGTATAAGACTCGCTTTGGACTCCGGCTCCGTGCCTGCGGCGAGCACCCGCAGGCGGCGGATTCCGTAGGTATCAATGTCTACAAAATGCGCTATGCGGGCGTTCTGATTTCCGGATTCCTGGGTGGAATTGGTGGTCTGGCTTACGTTATTCCCAGCGTTCAGACTTGGAACTTTGAGGTTGGCGTGGCCGGCACAGGCTTCCTTGCGCTGGCAGTTATGATTTTCGGCCAGTGGAAGCCCTTTAACATCTGCGGCGCCGCTATGTTCTTTGCGGTGTTCAAGAGTCTGGCCAACATTGCAGACTCTACTGCACTGTCCAGCCTTGGCTGGTCGAGCAACATCTATAATATGATGCCATTCATTGCCTCGATGGTAATTCTGGCATTCACCAGCAAAAACTCTCAGGCTCCTAAGGCGGAGGGCGTTCCCTACGATAAAGGAAGCCGCTGATTTTTCCGGTTTATCATTTTTATAAAACAGGCCCGGTTCCGATATCTTCGGGCCGGGCTTTTTTGCAAAGACAGGAGAAATACACCATGCGTATGTATGATATTATTGCCAAAAAACGTGACGGGGGAACCTTAACCCGGGACGAAATTGCTTTCGCGGTGAATGGCTATGTGGCGGGCAGCGTGCCGGATTATCAGATGTCTGCACTGCTGATGGCGATTTACCTTCGTGGTATGACGGATGAGGAAACCGCACAGCTGACCGATGTGATGGCACATTCCGGTGATATGGTGGATCTTTCGGCTATTTCTGGAGTCAAGGCGGACAAACATTCCACCGGCGGTGTAGGGGATAAGACTACGTTGGTTATTGCTCCTATTGTGGCAGCCTGCGGCGTGAAGATCGCCAAAATGAGCGGCCGCGGACTGGGACATACAGGCGGTACGATTGACAAGATGGAATCTGTTCCGGGAACCCGTACGGCGCTGACGCAGGAAGAATTTTTCCGCCAGGTAAATGATATCGGCATTGCCGTGATTGGACAGAGCGGAAAAATCGCAGTGGCGGACAAAAAAATGTATGCGCTGCGGGATGTGACGGCCACGGTAGGGTGTATTCCGCTGATTGCCTCATCCATTATGAGCAAAAAACTTGCCGCAGGCTCGGATGCGATTCTGCTGGATGTGACCGTTGGAAGCGGCGCATTCATGAAAAACTTGGATGACGCGATTGAACTGGCTAGGCTAATGGTTTCCATTGGGACCGCTCACGGCCGTAAAGTGGCGGCGCTCATCACCGATATGGATACGCCGCTGGGTCATAACATCGGGAATTCTTTGGAAGTGGCAGAGAGCATGGCGGTCCTTAAAGGGGAGGGCCCAGCGGACCTCACGGAGGTTTGTCTGCAGCTGGCTTCCAATATGCTGTATCTGGCTGGAAAGGGAGATATGCCCCAATGCCGTGCGATGGCGGAACATGTGATTGCGGATGGGTCCGCTTTTGATCTTTGCTGCCGGATGTTTGCTGCCCAAGGAGGGGATACAGAAGTCTTGCGCGATTCTGAAAAATTCCGCAAGGCAAAGTATTCTTACTCGGTCTGTGCAAAGAGTGCCGGCTATATCACCGCTAACGATGTCGAATGTATCGGAAACGCCAGTGTGATGCTCGGCGCAGGCCGTGCGAAAAAGGAAGACCCCATTGACTTTGCGGCGGGAATCGTCATGCACAAAAAACTTGGTGAAACCGTTGAGGCAGGGGAACCTATCTGCACTTTCTACGCGGATGACCCGGCGCTCTTTGCGCCTGCAGAACAGATGTATCGCAGCGGCCTTATGATTGGACCTGATTGCCCGCCTGCAATGCCCCTTATCTATGCTCGCGTTACAAAGGACGGAGTGGAGAGATTCTAACAGCTATAACGCTATAAAATAAAACGGAATAAAATGAAAGATCCTGCCGGTCAAAACGATCGGCAGGATTTTCCTTGCTTATAGCAAAGGAAAATTATTTCTTTTTGCGCTTTATCCAAAACAGCTTCCATTTGGAATATCCGTTTGCGGGGTCGGTTTCCAACTCCTCGGTTTTGACAAAACGTTTGCGCTGACCGTCAAACTGGAGAGCACTGCCCTCGTCCTGTATGTCGGTTAAGACGCGGGGAATCGCTTTTTGATCTGTTTCAAACTCGGGCTCTTTATCCCACAAAATCTTGCCTTCGTCATCAAATCCGTGCGCCCATACACTGAATACAAGGCAGGCGGCTTCACCGTAACAGTACCGTTCAAACCGTATGCGCCCGTCAATGTAAAAAAGCAAACAATCTCGAAAGTGCGTTTCCAGTTCTCGTTCATAGCGACGGCCGCATACGGCACCAGCAAAATCCACTGCATTGGCAGTCATAATAAAACCTCCCATGTTTTTCCTTTTCCCTTTTGAAATTTAACGGGTGTAAGACCCTCATTCTTTGGGGGCGTTAATTACCTTTTTTCCAAAAACATCCGATGCAAACCACGCCAAATCCAATGGCGCCCAACGTGAATCCAAAGAAGTTGTTCGTACTGATTGCGATACCCAACAGAATGATTCCAATCCCAAGCAGCGCGATTTTAGTTCCTTTCATACTGAAATTTCTCCTCTAAAGAATTTGTGCGGATGAATCTGCTTCATTCATTGACAGCAGAATGCCAAAGCAAATTTTGGCTTTCACAGCATGGCGGGCAGGACCCGCTGAATAAGCATAAACTATGCTTATTTTAATAAAAATAGGATGAAGTTTCTTGAGCTGCCCGCAAAATCGTGTTATAATTGCCTAAACAAAATATGGCTCAGGCGCGCTCTGCCTGTACAGGTTTTGATTGAGACAGTGCATCAAATTGTCTGACAATCTCAGGATCAGCGAGCTTAATAACTTTGCCGGAGAGATAGTGCAGCGTGTTTTCTTCCGGAATTTTGCCAAAGGTCAGCCGCTGGGCACACAATGCCTGCGTTTTGAACCCCGTACGCTCATTCATTTTGGAATTTCCATATTTCAAATCACCCAACACCGGATGGCCGAGATAGGCAAGATGCGCACGGATTTGGTGCGTGCGCCCCGTGACAAGACCGATGCGGCAAAGTGCAAAAGGCCCGTTCTGGCGGATGACCGTCACATCGGTAATGATTTTTTTGTACCCTTCGCTCTCGTGTGCGTGGATACGAACTTTGTTGCCGGATTCCTTATGCTGGAGCCAGGCAATATGGCGCCCGGCCGGAGGGGCTCCCACTGTGATGGTCAGATATTCCTTTTTCATCCAGTCATTGCGGATGATTTCGTTCATATCCCGCAGCGCAGTATAGCGCTTGGCTGCAATCACAAGCCCTTCGGTGCCGCGGTCCAGACGATTGCACAGCGCCGGTGCAAAGCGGTTTTCCGCTTTTGGGTCGTATTTACCCTGACTTTCGAGCTGGGCGCAGAATGCATCCACCAGATTGGGGTCTCCCGTTCTGTCACTGTGGCAAAGCAGATGTGCTGGCTTATACAGTACAGCAATGTTATCATCCTCATAGATGACCTGGACCGGCGGCTGACGGGGCTTTTTGGGGCGCTGCGGCGCGGGAGCGATAGGGAAGAATTCATCGTTAATATATAGCTCGATGACGTCCCCCATGCAAAGGCGCGTGTCCGGCTCGCCGCGCTTGCCATTTACCTTGATGCGTTTATTGCGAAAGCTTTTATACAGAAGGCTTCGCGGCAGGTCCTTTGTTACGGACTCCACAAAACGCGAAAGCCGAACGCCATCTTCATTTGTGCCGGCAACAAACTTTTTCATAAGTCTCTCATCCCTCTTTGCAAATGTATTACCAACAGTATATAATAGATTTATTCAATGGTAAAGGATGTGTTTTCTGTGGGCGAAAAGAAAAAAGATGAAGGAATTCATGCCGCCCATCGTTCCAGAATGCAGCAGCGTGTGGAGAGGGAAGGCCTGACCAGTCTTGCTGCCCACGAGGTACTTGAATATCTGCTTTTCTTTTCCATTCCCCGCAAGGACACAAACGCATTGGCGCATCGTCTGATTCAGCATTTCGGCGGATTCTGTGAAGTGCTGGATGCAACGGAGGAACAGCTGATGGAAGTGGACGGAATCGGCCCTGCCAGTGCAAGACTGATTCATTCTTTTCGTGAAGTGGAACGCTGCTATGAGATTCAAAGACTGAAAGAGCAGCATATCTGCCTTAACACATCCAAAATATGCAGCGAATATGTTCGTCCGCTTTTCTCCGATACGCACAAGGAACAGTTTTTCATGATTGCCATGAACGATTCCCTTGAACCGCTCAAAAATATCTGCATTGGTGTTGGCTCTCCCAATGCCGTAAAATTGGATGCTTCCTATGTGATTCGCAGTGCCGTTGGTTCTCACTGCACTTGTGTGCTGTTGGCGCATAACCATCCTGCCGGACTGCCTGTGGCATCCTCGGAAGATGTAAAGTCCACCCAAGCTATTATACGATTGCTCAAGTCAGTGAGCGTGAACGTGGTGGATCACATTATCATAGCACAGGGAAAACAGTATTTTAGTTTTGCGGATCACGGCTTTATTGAACGCTTTGCGAGCTTGGAAAGAGAACCCGCATTCTCGGTGTTTTCACACGCAAAGGAATTGGAGCAAAGCGAGGATGAAGTCCTGAAAGAACCGGACTAAAACCATTTCTGAACCCCTTTACATAAAAGTGCCGCCCTTTTGGGCGGCACTGCTGTGTAACACAAAAAGATTAGTCTTCAGGAATCAATACACCGTAGCCTCCATCGGCACGGCGATAGACAACCTGGATCTGGTTGCTTTCGATACTGCGGTAGAGGAAGAAGCTGTGCCCAAGCAGATCCATCTGCAAAATAGCCTCCTCGGTGCTGCACGGTTTGACGGAAAAGTGCTTTTCCCGCACCACATTCAGCGGCTCTTCCTCTTCGGCGGCGGGAAGTTCGGCGGCCGCGGCGGTCAGCTTGCTGCCCAGACGCTTGCGGTATTTAATCACACGGCGCGTCAGCAAATCCACGGCATCAGCCAGCGCATCCTCCATTCGCTCATCGGTTTTCTCTGCGCGCATTGTCAAATCCCGGCTGCGCAGCATAATCTCAACGGTCTGGCCACTTTTTTCCACTGTGACGGTGACCTGAGCGGCAGCTTCCTCCGGAAAGAACTTGTCCAGCTTGGCAAGCCTTTTTTCCGCATTCTCAATAAAGCTCGGTTTAAGAGTAACACGGCGACCGGTACATGTAACTTTCATAGGACGACCTCCCTTGGTTTTGGATGATTGCCATCCGTATTGGAATCACAGCCGAACCTTTGGCCGGATTCCTTACTTCTATTATATCAAATCTGTGCAAAAAGTCAAAATATTTTTGCGAAAAAGTTGAATTTTCTGTAGAATTCCACAAGCGGTAAGCGGGCGCAAAAGAGGAACACTAAATGGATAAATTTTCGGTTTTACAGCAATACTTTGGACATCGAACGTTCCGCCCGGGTCAGGAACAGATGATTGATGCGGTGCTTTCCGGACGGGATGTTTTGGGCGTCATGCCGACCGGAGCGGGAAAATCCGTCTGCTACCAAGTCCCTGCACTGCTGATGCCCGGCCTTACTATTGTGGTTTCGCCGCTGATTTCTCTGATGAAAGACCAGGTGGCGGCGCTGAAGGAAGAAGGCGTATCGGCAGAGTGCCTGAACTCAGCAATGGCGGAAGGCGAGTATATGGCAGTGCTGCGCAGCGCTCTCAATGGTGGGTTCAAAATCCTCTATGTCGCACCCGAACGGCTGCTGACGGACAGCTTTCTCTATCTTGCTGCAAATGTGCCAATCTCCCTTGTGGCGGTGGACGAAGCACACTGCGTATCACAGTGGGGACAGGACTTTCGCCCGAGCTATCTCAAAATCAGCGAGTTCATTTCTAGGTTGCACAGCCGGCCCGTTATAGCGGCTTTCACTGCCACTGCTACGGAGGAGGTCAGGCAGGATATTACGCGGCTGCTTCAGCTGAATAAACCGCTGTGCCTGACAACCGGTTTTGACCGCCCTAACCTTTATTTTGGCGTGGCGCGTCCGAGGGACAAAGAACGGTATATTGAGGAATATATTCTTGACCATCCCGGAAAAAGCGGGATTGTATACTGCGCCACCCGCAAATCCGTTGAGATGCTTTGCCGTGACCTGCGCAAAGCGGGTATCTCCGCGACCCGCTATCATGCGGGACTCGAGCCTGAAGAACGCAGCAAAAATCAGGAGGATTTTGTCTATGACCGCTGCCGTGTGATGGTTGCAACCAACGCATTCGGCATGGGCATTGACAAGTCCAATGTAAGCTATGTTCTGCATTACAATATGCCCAAAAATCTTGAAAGCTATTACCAGGAAGCCGGCCGTGCGGGGCGCGATGGGGAGAAGGCAGAATGTATTCTGCTGTTTTCTCTTGGGGATATTCAGACGGCAAAGTATTTTCTCCAGCATTCCGGGGAAAATGAGGAACTGACCCCGGAAGAATCCGAAACCGTCATGAAGCGGGACAGTGAGCGACTGGATGAGATGATTGGCTACTGCAAGACCACCCGCTGCCTGCGCAGCTACCTTCTTGACTATTTTGGGGAACAGCATACTGGCGGGTGCGGAAACTGCTCAAACTGCTGCGGCGATTTTGTTCAAACCGATATTACCATACAGGCGCAAAAAATTCTCTCCGGCGTGGCGCGGATTCAGAAGCGTTGGCCCGGAGGGTTGGGCGTTGTGGCAGTGGTTCAGATGCTTAGAGGTTCAAAGGACCAGAAAACGCTGGAACGTGGGCTGGATGAACTTCCAACGTACGGCATTATGAAAGACACAACACCTGCCCGGATGCGCCTTTATCTGGATGCACTGGAAGAACAGGGGTATCTGATTGTCTCAAAAGGAGAATATCCCGTCCTGACGCTTGCACAGAAATCTGCGGGTGTTCTGTTCCACGGCGAGAAGGTCATGATGCAGGAACATCGTTCTTCGGCCAAAGAAGCGCAGGCAGGACGCCGTACATCCAGTAAAAAGACGGCGGCTCAGGCGGAAACCGGCGAAAAGGACGAGACGCTGCTGGCAGAACTCAAGGCACTGCGAACTGATTTGGCACAGAAAAATCATGTGCCAGCCTATATTGTCTTTAATAATGTAAGTCTTGATGAAATGGCAGAGAAAAAGCCGCGTACGATGGGCGATTTTATGAGAATTTCCGGCGTCGGCGATGCCAAAGCGCGTAAATATGGCTCGGAATTTCTCAAGGTGATTGCCGCGTGGGTGAACGAACATTCAGAAAACTGAAATAAACCGGGCCCAGCAAAAAATATAACGGCAGGACTTTACTTTGTTTTGTGTTCGTAGTATACTGAAAACAACATAAAGTTGTCAATACGATTTTTCGTTGTGAGAAGGATTGCCGTGAACTGTGGGGGAAAATACTATGCCAGAAAAGGAAAATCATCAGGAAGAAGTGTTTCATCTCAAAGCACCGTTTCAGCCCACCGGAGACCAGCCGCAGGCGATTGATGCGTTGGTAAAAGGATTGCAGGCCGGGGATAAGGCACAGACGCTTCTCGGCGTTACCGGCTCCGGCAAAACTTTCACCATGGCAAACATCATTGCCAGATGCAACCGTCCGACCCTTATTTTGGAACCAAACAAAACACTGGCCAGCCAAATCTGTACTGAGATGCGCGGCTTTTTCCCTGACGATGCGGTGGAGTATTTCGTCAGCTACTACGACTATTATCAGCCGGAGGCCTATATTCCTTCGACAGATACCTATATTGAAAAAGACAGCGCAATCAATGATGAGATTGACCGTCTCCGCCATTCCGCTACGGCGGCACTTTCTGAACGCCGCAACGTGATTATTGTGGCGAGTGTCTCCTGCATTTACTCTTTGGGCGATCCCATTGATTACCGCAGTATGGTCATCAGTTTGCGCCCGGGAATGCAGATGGATCGTGATGAACTCTGCGCGCGTCTGGTCAAGCTGCAATATGAACGAAATGATGTGAATTTCATCCGCAACAAGTTCCGCGTCCGCGGGGATATTGTGGACATTCACTTGGCCTATAATGATGAACTCGCAATTCGTGTGGAGTTCTTTGGCGATGAGATAGACCGAATCTGTGAATTTGACCCGCTCACAGGGGAACGCAAAAACATTGTCCGTCATGTCGCAATCTTCCCGGCCAGTCACTATATTGTCGGACCGGAAAAGATGAAAGCCGGCCTTGCCAAAATTGAGCAGGAGATGGAAGAACAGGTCAAACGCTTTACGGAAGAGGGAAAACTCTTAGAGGCACAGCGTATTCAGCAGCGTACAAAATATGATATGGAGATGCTTCAGGAAGTGGGCACCTGCAAAGGCATTGAGAATTATTCAGCGGTGCTGTCCGGCCGTGAACCCGGGTCAACACCGACAACATTGCTTGACTATTTCCCGGATGATTTTATCCTGATGGTGGATGAGAGTCATGTTATGCTGCCCCAGATACGGGGAATGTTCGGCGGCGATTACAGCCGCAAAAAGACGCTTGTCGAATACGGCTTCCGCTTGCCGTCGGCTTTTGACAACCGGCCGCTGAAATATGAGGAGTTTGAATCCAAGGTGGGGCAAACGATTTATGTCAGCGCGACACCCGGCCCTTATGAGAGAGAACACTCCTGCCGCGTTGCGGAGCAGGTTATCCGTCCGACCGGACTGCTTGACCCCGTGATTCAGGTGCGCCCGGTTGAAGGTCAGATTGAAGATCTGCTCGGCGAGATTCGACAGAGGATTGACCGCGGTGAACGTGCGCTTGTCACAACGCTTACCGTTAAGATGGCAGAAGATTTGACGGATTATCTGGAGGAACACGGCGTAAAAACCAAATATATGCACCATGAGGTGGACACCTTTGAGCGCATGGAAATCATAAAGGATCTGCGAACAGGCGCGATTGATGTGATTGTAGGCATTAACCTTCTTCGTGAAGGATTGGACTTGCCGGAGGTTTCCCTCATTGCTATACTGGATGCCGATAAAGAGGGCTTCCTGCGCAGTGAGACAAGCCTGATTCAGACCATCGGCCGGGCGGCGCGCAATGCCAATGGCGTGGTCCTGATGTACGCCGATGAGGTCACACCAAGCATGGAACGCGCTATTATGGAGACGGAACGCCGCCGCGGCATACAGGATGCTTACAATAAAGAGCATGGGATTACGCCGCGCACCATCGTCAAAGCAATCGGTGATGGGCTGGAAATCAGCATGAGCGAGGAAAACAAAAAACTCCGTCAACACCGCATGAGCAAGGCGGAGCGTGAGCAAACCATTGCGAGATTAACCCGCGAAATGAAGGAGGCGGCACGCCTTCTCGAGTTTGAACACGCAGCTTTCCTGCGGGATGAAATTGAAAAACTCCAAAGAGGAGAGGACCCCACCACGCAGGACAGCAGTCAGCGGCGTACCGCTGCAAAACAGCGTAAGGGCAGGAGGAAGTACAAGAATTGAGCAAGATTCAAATTGATCCCAATAACCGCATAACCATCAAAGGCGCGCGGGAGCATAATCTAAAAAATGTAAGTCTGACGCTGCCCCGGAATAAACTGATTGTTATGACAGGACTTTCCGGGTCCGGCAAGTCGAGCCTGGCATTTGATACGATCTTTGCCGATGGTCAGCGCCGGTATATGGAGAGCCTTTCAAGCTACGCCCGAATGTTTTTGGGACAGATGGAAAAGCCCGATGTGGATGAGATTACCGGGCTTTCCCCGGCGGTGTCGATTGACCAGAAAACCACAAGCCACAATCCCCGGTCTACGGTAGGCACTGTGACGGAGATTTATGACTATCTGCGTCTGATGTATGCGCGCATCGGCGTACCGCATTGTCCCGTCTGTGGGCGGGAAATCAGCCAGCAGACGGTGGATGAAATGGTGGATGAGGTTCTGAAGCTCCCTGAACGCACTCGCTTTCAGGTCCTTGCACCGGTCGTCCGCGGGCGCAAGGGCACACAGGCCAAGGAACTGGATGCCGCGCGCCGCGGCGGTTATGCCCGTGTGCGGATTGACGGCAATATGTATGACCTGGATGAGGAAATCAAGCTTGAGAAGAACATTAAGCACACGGTGGAAATTGTGGTGGACCGCCTTTCCATCAACGATTCCGTCCGCAGCCGTCTGGCGGACTCCATCGAAACCGCAGTTGCACTGACGGGCGGGCTTGTCGTGATTGACGTCATTGGCGGCGAATCTATGGAATTCAGTCAGAATTACGCCTGCCCGGAACACGGAGTTTCCATTGAGGAACTGTCCCCCCGGATGTTCAGCTTCAACAATCCCTTCGGTGCCTGTGAGACCTGCACGGGACTTGGTACGTTTATGAAGGTGGACCCTGCCCGCGTTATTCCGGATAAGAGCAAAAGTATCCGAGAGAGCGCTATCAAGGCCAGCGGGTGGTATTATGCGGAAGGCTCCATCTCGGAAATGTACTATAAAGCGCTTGGCAAGCGTTACGGCTTTACACTCGATACGCCAATCTGTGAGATGAGCGAGGAAGCGGTTCACGCAATCCTGTACGGCACCGGTGACGAAAAAATTGAGATGCAGCGGGAGAATATGTTTGGCTCCGGCACCTATCTCAATACTTTTGAGGGAGTCATCCCCAATTTGGAGCGCAGATTCCGGGAAACAAACAGTGAGTGGGTCAAGGAAGAAATTGCCCTTGTCATGTCCAGTGAGGAGTGCCCCACCTGTCATGGCCGCCGCCTCAAGCCTACGAGCCTTGCCGTCACAGTGGGCGGCATCAATATCGCCGAGTTCTGCGATATGAGCGTCAATGAGGAGCTGGAATTTGTCCGCACTGCACACGTTTCCGAGAGGGATGAGATGATTGCCGCCTCCATCTTTAAGGAGGTTCGGGAACGGCTGAGCTTCCTGCAAAGCGTGGGACTTGGCTATCTGACACTCTCCCGCGGCGCATCGTCGCTTTCGGGCGGAGAAAGCCAGCGCATCCGCCTTGCAACCCAGATTGGCAGCGCTCTTACGGGCGTGCTGTATGTTTTGGATGAGCCGAGCATCGGACTGCACCAGAGAGATAACGATAAACTGATTGCAACCATGAAGCGTCTGCGCGATCTGGGCAATACCTTGATTGTGGTGGAACACGATGAGGACACCATGCGTCAGGCGGACTACCTTGTGGATGTGGGTCCGGGTGCGGGTGTTCACGGCGGCGAGATTGTGGCGGCGGGCAGTGTGGAAGATATCTGTGCCGAGCCGCGCAGCATCACGGGAGATTATCTTTCTGGCCGCAAATTTGTGGAAGTGCCTACCAGCCATCGGGCGGGCAACGGCAAAAAATTAACGGTTGTCAAAGCACATGAGAATAACCTGCAGAACATTACCGTGGATTTCCCGCTGGGCAAGATGATCTGTGTGACCGGCGTTTCTGGATCCGGAAAATCAACGCTGGTCAACGAGATTCTTTACAAATCGTTGGCTGCGGCTCTCAACGGTGCACGGAGCCGTCCCGGCCAGTGCGAGGAAATCCGCGGCATGGAATGGGTCGATAAAGTTATCGGCATTGATCAGTCACCGATCGGACGCACGCCGCGTTCCAATCCGGCCACCTACACGGGGGTGTTCGGGGATATCCGTACGCTGTTTGCCAACACGCAGGATGCCAAGCAGCGCGGTTACGGCCCCGGACGATTCAGCTTTAACGTCAAGGGCGGCCGCTGTGAAGCCTGTGAGGGCGGCGGTATTGTGCAGATTGAGATGCACTTCCTGCCGGATATCTATGTTCCCTGTGATGTCTGCAAGGGAAAACGTTACAACCGCGAAACGCTCGAGGTGAAATACAAGGATAAAACCATCTCGGACGTGTTGGATATGACGGTAGAGGAAGCGGCAAATTTCTTTGCCAACCAACCGCGCATTGCCCGCAAGCTGCAGACGCTCAACGAAGTAGGCCTTGGGTATATTCAGCTTGGCCAGTCCGCCACAACGCTTTCGGGCGGCGAGGCCCAGCGCGTTAAACTCGCCAATGAGCTGGCGCGTCGCGATACCGGAAAAACCGTGTATATTCTGGATGAGCCGACCACTGGTCTGCATATTGCGGATGTTCACCGCCTTGTCAAGGTGCTGGATAAGCTTGTCGATGCCGGGAATACCGTCATTGTGATTGAGCACAATCTGGATGTGATTAAACGCGCAGATTATATTATTGATCTTGGCCCGGAAGGCGGGAGCGGAGGCGGAACAGTTGTGGCAACCGGAACGCCGGAGCAGGTTGCAGAAAACCCCAACTCCTTTACAGGGCAATACCTGAAGCCTATCCTGGAGCGGGACTGGAAGCTCCAA
Source organism: Oscillospiraceae bacterium (assembly GCA_029006135.1). Classification (GTDB taxonomy): domain Bacteria; phylum Bacillota; class Clostridia; order Oscillospirales; family Ruminococcaceae; genus Gemmiger. The sequence goes on from JAQXGE010000045.1 coordinate 25,592, forward strand.
GGCTCTAGCCCTGCACCGGTTCCGGAAGGCCCAAAACAAACAAAGGACAAAAAAGAGCCCAAAAGTAAATCAACGGGCAAGAAAGTGAAATGAACTCCCAAAGCGCCTATCCGCTGCAGAGAATTCTGCGGCGGAAAAGCGCTTTTTTCTGTGCCAAAGGTGCGATATTTGAAGATTTTACAGAAAATCTTGTGCTTTTAAGAAAGATGCGGTATACTAATACGGTATATTTGGATGTGTACTCCTCCGATTGTTAGTCGGAGCAAACTATACACAGGGAGCAAGACATTGGAAAATATAACCTATACCCATAATGCCGAAGCCGCTGCAGTCATTGCTCGGTATTATGATACGCCGCCCATGGCTTATGTTCACAGCTACGGCTGTCAGCAGAACGTGAATGACGGTGAGAAAATTCGCGGCGTTTTGCTGGATGCCGGTTTCGGAATCTGTGAAAACGTTGAGCAGGCAGACTTGATTCTGTTTAACACCTGCGCTGTGCGTGAACACGCAGAACAGCGCGTGTTCGGCAATGTAGGCGCGCTGAAAAAACTCAAAGAAAAGAATCCGCGTCTCATCATCGGCGTCTGCGGCTGTATGGCGCAGCAGAAGCATATTGTCGATAAGCTGCGTGCCAGCTATCCATATGTGGATTTAGTGTTTGGCGTGGACGGAATTGATCGCCTGCCGGCCATGATTGCACAGCGCCTGCAGCAGGGAAAACGCTATCTGGAAGACCCGCAGGAACGCAACGCCGTAGTGGAGGAAATGCCCATCCGGCGCGACTCTGGCTTCCGTGCATGGCTGCCGATTATGTATGGGTGTGATAATTTCTGCACCTACTGCATTGTGCCTTATGTGAGGGGCAGGGAACGCAGCCGCAAGCCGGAAAATATTCTGGCGGAATTCAAGGAACTTGTGGAGCAAGGCTACAAGGAAATTACGCTGCTTGGCCAAAATGTGAACAGCTACGGTAAGGGATTGGAAGAATATATTGACTTTGCCGATTTGCTGAATCTGCTCTGCACGGTACCGGGAGACTATCAAATCCGATTCATGACCAGCCATCCCAAGGATGCAAGCCATAAACTGATTGACACCATTGCGGCGCAGGATCACCTGTGCAAGCATATTCATCTTCCTGTTCAGTCCGGCAGCGACCGGCTTCTCAAAGAGATGAACCGTCATTATACGGTGGAGCAGTATCTTGAACTGGTGGATTATGCACGGGAAAAAATCCCCGGGGTGACCTTCTCCAGCGATATTATTGTCGGCTTCCCCGGCGAGACGGAGGAGGATTTCCAGGATACACTGGCTTTGATTGAAAAGGTGCGCTATATGCAGCTTTTCACATTCATCTACTCCAAGCGTGAAGGAACAAAGGCGGCTTCAATGCCCGACCCAACCACGCACGCAGAGAAAGCGGAGCGGATGAATCGTCTGCTCAAAGTACAGGATGCCATTGCATTCCCGATGGTTGCAGCTATGGCTGGTCAGACGGTTCGGGTGCTTGTGGAAGCGGCGGGGCGCAACCCTGGCACGCTCAACGGACGCCTTGATAACAATCTCGTTGTTGAGTTCCCAGGGCAGGAAAGTCTGATCGGACAATATGCCAATGTTCACCTGACTGGTTCGCGCGCTGCGCTGCTCACCGGTGAACTTGCCTGATAACACAAGACAATACGAAAAACATAAAAGGAGATTATTTAAATGGATTGCATTGAACTTTTTAAGAAAGCTGCGGCTGCTATGCAGACCGATCCCCGTTACCTCGAACTGGACGCTGCACGCCGGGAAAATGACATGGATGAGGAACTTCAGGGGCTGATTGGCGAATTTAATCTGGCTCGCCTTGACATGAACAACGAGGCCTCCAAAAGTGAACCCGATAACGCGCGCATCAGCGAGCTGAATGACAAGGTCAACAGCCTGTATACCCAGATTATGTCCAGCGAGGGCATGGTCCGCTACAACGCTGCGAAGTCCGAGTGTGAGGCAATGGTCAATCATATTGATGCGATCATCAACACGGCCATGAACGGCGGCGACCCCATGACGGTCAATGCACCCCAGGGCGGATGCACGGGCAGCTGTGCAACCTGCGGGGGCTGCCACTAACCCGGAAACGATTTCATCAGGAATCAGGAGTGTGAAGCATGGCTGAAAAGACGGTTTCCCAAAAGACACAGGAAATCGACAACCAGACGGTGTCGCCCATGATGCAGCAGTATCTCGAGATTAAGCGCCAGCATCCCAATGAGATTCTGTTTTATCGTGTTGGAGACTTTTATGAAATGTTCTTTGAGGATGCCCTCACGGCATCCCGTGAACTTGAGCTGACCCTGACGGGAAAAGCTTGTGGGCTTGAGGAGCGTGCACCGATGTGCGGCGTTCCGTTCCATTCCTATGAGGTCTATGCCGCACGCCTGATTGCCAAGGGATACAAAGTAGCCATCTGTGAACAGATGGAAAATCCCGCAACAGCCAAAGGACTTGTGAAGCGGGACATTATCCGGGTCATTACTCCCGGCACCGTAATCGAGAGCAGTATGCTTGCAGATGATAAAAACAATTATATCTGCAGTATCTGCGCCCGGCGTTCCCGGAATAGATGGAAGGCAGGCATCTGCTTTGCGGACATTTCTACCGGTGAAGCCTATGCAACGGAACTGAACTCCGAGAAAATGGGGACGGCAATTATAACCGAACTGTGCCGCTATATGCCCAGTGAGATTTTAATTAACCCGGCTATTCTGGATTTGAAGGAAGTCACCAATTATATCCGCCAGCATACCAATGCACTGGTCGAACTGCGCGAGGAGCCCTGCTACAAACAGAGCACGATTGAATCTGCGATGGCAGAACAGTTTGGCCCGGACTGGAAGCAGACGGGGTATTTTGCTCCTGATGGGTTGGTTCCGTATGCGTTTGGCGCATTGCTCGGCTACCTCTATGAGACGCAAAAACATGGTGTAGATCGCATTCGGAACATACAAAACTATGCAGATGCTCAGTTTATGCATCTGTCCCCTGTAACAAGGGCAAACCTGGAACTGACCGAGACAATGCGCGGGAGGGAAAAGCGCGGTACGCTTCTCTGGGTGCTGGATAAAACTGAAACATCCATGGGCAAACGGCAGCTTCGCTCCTGGATTGAACAGCCTCTTGTGGATAGTACTGCGATCAATCGCCGTCAGGATGCGGTGGAAGCGCTCTATAACGCCAACGTGACCCGCGCCGATCTGCGGGAAGCACTGAGCCATGTTTTTGATATCGAACGTCTCACGACCCGAATCCTTTATGGTTCCGCAACACCGCGCGAGGTCAAGTCACTGGGGGATACCTGCGCTTGCCTGCCGGAGGTAAAAGATTTGGCGGCCTCGTGCAGCGCATCGCTTTTGCAGGAGCTGGCCGGGCAGATTGATCCGCTTAAGGATATTCAGGATTTAATCGGCCGTGCGCTTGTGGATGACCCACCCGCCAATCTCAAGGATGGCGGCGCAATCCGCGAAGGGTATAATGCCGAGGTAGATGAACTGCGGGATATCATGCACGGCGGCAGAGGCTACTTGTCTCAAATGGAAGCCAAACTCAAGGAAGAAACCGGGATTCCCAAGCTGAAAATCGGTTTCAACAAGGTCTTTGGCTATTATATCGAGGTAAGCCGCAGCTATGTGGGAAGTGTACCGGACAGTTTTATCCGCAAGCAGACGCTTACCACGGGAGAACGCTACATAACGCCCGAACTCAAAGAGCTGGAAAATAAAATTCTTGGTGCAAATGAACGCCTTTTGGTGCTGGAGCATCAGCTGTTTACCGATTTGCTGGATACTATTTCGGACGAACTTCTCCGTATTCAGCGCACGGCCTCAGCAGTGGCGCAGTTGGACGTTTTGGCCTCGTTTGCGGAAACTGCCGTACAGAACAACTATGTCAAACCCACAGTAGATGACAGCGATGTTCTTTCCATCACGGAAGGACGGCATCCCGTGATTGAGCAGATGCTCAAGGATAGTCTTTTTGTCCCGAATGATACAATGCTTGACGAGAGCGAAAACCGGATGCTCATCATCACAGGCCCTAACATGGCGGGCAAATCCACCTATATGCGCCAGAATGCCCTCATTGCGTTGATGGCGCAGATCGGAAGTTTTGTTCCGGCTTCTCAGTGCCGTGTAGGTGTGGTGGATGCTATTTTTACCCGCGTTGGTGCATCGGATGATCTGGCAGCAGGTCAGTCCACCTTTATGGTGGAAATGACGGAAGTGGCGGAAATTTTGCAGCGCGCCACCCGTGACAGCCTTGTGATTTTGGATGAGATTGGCCGCGGCACTTCGACCTTTGACGGCATGAGTATCGCCCGGGCTGTTGTAGAATATATCTGCGACAAGATTGGTTGCAAAACACTCTTTGCTACACATTATCATGAACTGACCTCGATGGATCAGGATATATACGGCATCAAGAATTATAATATTGCCGTCAAAAAGAGGGGCGACGATATCACATTCCTGCGACGCATCGTGGCAGGACCGGCAGATGACAGTTACGGAATTGAGGTGGCCAAGCTGGCGGGCCTTCCGGACGCGGTGATCAAACGCGCGCATACGGTACTTCGTCAGCTTGAAGCGAGCGCGCCGGGAGCCAATACCGCTATGCAGCTTGATTTTGAAACGGTAGAAGCCTATAACAACCCGGAAGTTCCAAGCGAGGTAGTCGATAAGCTGAACACAGTGGACATCGAAACACTCACGCCTCTTGAGGCGCTGAACTTTTTGTACGAGTTGAAAAAGGCGCTGAACGGCGCCGAGTAAGAGGTGCGTTATGGCTGAAATTCGTGTGCTTGATAAGCACACTGCGGAACTGATTGCAGCGGGGGAGGTTGTGGAACGTCCGGCTTCTGTGGCAAAGGAGCTTCTGGAAAATTCCATCGATGCAGGTGCCACACAGATTACGCTCTCCATTCGCCGCGGCGGCATCCAGCAGATTCAAATTTCTGACAACGGCAGTGGTATTGAAGCGGAATATATTGATAAAGCGTTCATCCGTCATGCAACGAGTAAAATCGCCACGGCAGACGACCTTGGACACATTCATACGCTTGGATTCCGCGGGGAAGCCCTTGCTTCCATTGCCAGCGTTGCAAAAGTCGAGGTGCTGACCTGTACCGAGGCAGATGAATATGCCTGCTGTTACCGGATTGCCGGGGGAGAGCCGCAGGGAATGGAGCCGGGAGCGAGACCGCGCGGTACAACGGTGACGGTCAATGACCTTTTTTATAACACGCCTGCCCGCATGAAGTTCCTGAAAAAAGATGTAAGTGAGGGTACTTTTGTCGCGGATGTGGTGCTTCATGAAGCGCTCTCTCACCCGGAAATCTCTTTCCGGTTTGTGCGGGATGGCAAACAGCAGTTTGTGACGCCCGGTGACGGTGACCTGCGCAGCGCAGCTTATGCGGTTCTTGGCCGTGAGTTTGCCCGCGACCTTCTGCCCCTTGAGAGCCAAAGCGGGATTTACCGTGTGACGGGGTTGATTACGCCGCCGCGCGCCTGCCGTGCCTCCCGCAGTGCCCAGCATTTTTACGTCAATGGACGCTACGTCAAAAACCGCACGATGATGGCGGCACTTGAGAATGCCTATAAAGGAACACTGATGCAGGGCAAGTTCCCCGGTGCCATCCTGAGGATTGATATGCCTGCCGATATGGTGGATGTCAATGTCCATCCTGCAAAGACGGAAATCCGTTTCGCGCGGGAAAGCGATGTCTTTGACGCCGTGTATCGTGCAGTTCGCAGTGCCTTGACGGCACCGGGCAGCGGAGAATGCCGATTTAATCTTGAACATACGGGTGCACCGCGCCCCGCGCAGGATTCTTTGGCGGCGCAGCGTCAGCCTTCGGCTAAGCCCGTATATCCGTCTGCGGGTTCCGCTGCACCGGAAAAACGCTTTAATACGCTTTCCGCCGCGGAATACAGAGCACTGAACCAGCTGACAAAGCCGGTTGAAGCCCGTCCTCTGCCCAAAACGCAGGAGGATAACACGGAACTTCTTCTCCACTCAAGCCGCGTACCATACAACCAGCCTGAGAGGAAAACCGCAAAAGAGGAAAAGCTGTGGGAGCCGCCGGTAGCCGCCCCGCAGCCGCCGGTTTTTATGCCTTCTGCCACGGAAAAACAGGCACCAGCCGTTGACGCAGAACAGAGTGTAATGGCTAGTTCAGAACCGGAAAATGCCGGGCTCAGTGCAATTCCGGAACCGCTGCCTGAGCAGACAGCCTTCCAACCTGTGAAGGAAAAAACGCCGCTGCGCGTAGTGGGGGAGGTCTTTAAGACCTACATTATCACGGAAAGGGAGAACGAACTCTGCCTTATTGATAAACACGCGGCTCATGAGCGAATTCTGTTTGAACAGCTGTCAAAGGACTACGGCAATGTTCCCTCCCAGATGCTTCTGGTTCCGGTACAGGTTAACCTGTCGGCAGAGGAAAAACAGGCGGTCATGCAAAATCTGGAACTTTTGCGTGACGCGGGAGTAGAAGCCGAGGACTACGGCGGTTCTGCTGTGATTGTCCGTTCGGTGCCGGCCGACGTATCGGTGGATGATGTGGAGGATATGCTGTTGGAACTGGCAAATCACCTTCTTAATGGCGGCAGAAATGCTTTGCGGGAAAAAACCGAGTGGGTCCTCCATTCCATTGCCTGCCGCGCCGCCATCAAAGCAGGGGATAAGACAAGCGAAAGAGAAATGCTTGAACTTGCACAAAAAATCATGGACGGTACAGTGCCGCCGTTTTGCCCTCATGGCCGTCCCTGCGTGCTTAAATTGACCCGGAAGGAGCTGGAAAAACAGTTTGGCCGCCTTGTGTAATGATACCCGCCCCCGAGTGATTGCTATTGGAGGGCCGACTGCGACCGGAAAGACGGCTCTTTCTGTTGAGCTGGCTCTTCAATTTGAAGGGGAAATCATCAGCGCTGATTCCATGCAGATTTATCAGGGTCTTGATATCGGTACCGCAAAAGTGACGCCGGAAGAAACAAAAGGCGTGCCGCACTACCTTGTTGACTTTCTTGCGCCGGATAAGACATTCAGCGTGGCGGATTTTGTCACAATGGCAGGTTCAGCCATCCAGGATATTACAGGCCGGGGGCGGCTTCCTTTTGTGGTTGGCGGGACTGGACTATATATATCCAGTTTGCTCAATGGGCTGAACTTCACGCCGGAAAAACCAGATACTTCTGTAAGAGATACGCTGAACAAACGCTTGGAGAAGGAAGGATCACAGGCTCTTTACGAAGAACTTGTGCGGGCAGATCCGGAATACGCGGCAACGGTTCATCCCAATAACACAGTTCGGGTTATTCGCGCCCTGGAACTTTTTTATGCAACGGGACGCAGAATGAGCGAAGAACGTGCGGCGGCCCGCCCGGAGCAGCCGCCCTATCGATCGCTCTGCCTTTGCCTGACCTGCCGGGATCGCTCATTGCTGTATCGTCGAATTGATTCGCGGTGCGATGAGATGCTCCGCCGCGGCATCCTCGAGGAGGCAGAACTGGTTTACCGCAACAAAGATGTATATTGCACGGCTGCACAAGCCATCGGATATAAGGAATTCTTTCCCTACTTTGAGGGAACAAAGGAACTGAACGATTGCTTGAACAGCCTCAAACAGGCTTCCCGGAACTATGCCAAACGCCAGTTGACCTGGTTCCGGCGTCAGACAAACGCCGTCTGGCTTTACCTGGAGGATGGCGATGCGCAACAGCGCGCTGCACAGGAAATCACAAATTTTCTATTACAGGAATGAAGAATCCGGAATAGTTTGAGAGAGGGGGGGGAAAAAAACAATGCAGGAAAAACAAGCGTCAAAAAATTCTGCTGCTGTCAAGGCATTCTTGATTGCTATCACAATTTTGTTTGTTGTGGCACTGCTGTATGTGGGCGTTCAGCTCTACGCCATATGGCACCGCACTTACAAGACAGAAACGGCTATTTCGTATACGATGGCCGACAGTGTTACCCTATCGGGCGTGGCGGTTTTTGATGCAGTCGATGTGCCAGGAGAGGGAAACCTCGGCTACATTGTTGCAGACGGAGAACGAGTAAGCGCCGGAACCGTGATTGCCGAGCAGTATACCGATGAATCTCAGGGAGTTCTGCGGGAACGTCTTGACCGGTTGGACCGCACGCTTGAGCTGCTGAACAAGTCGCAGAACTCGACTGGCAGCGATCTGTCCATGCTGACATCGCAGACACGGTCTGCTTTGTACAATCTATTGGATCAGATAGACTCCGCTTCTTACAGCGGCATTGCTCAGGCGGAAGAAGATTTCCTGCTGGCACAGAACCGCCTCCAAATCAGCACAGGACAGGCAAATGATTTTGATGCCGTTATATCTTCGCTCCAAGGGGAACGGGACGCCGTTGCCGAACAGCTTAGTGGACTGACAACGATTACGGCACAGACAAACGGCTATTTTATTTCTTCGTCTTCTGCTAATCCAATCACGGCAGATGAGGAAGCGCTCGAAAATATGAGTCCGTCTGAACTCAGCAATTTTCTTGCACAGCAGACGGATTCTTCCTCTGAGGGACTGGCAGGACATATTGTGACAGGCTTTTCCTGGAAATTTTACGGCGTTTGCCCAATAGATGTTGCGCAAAGACTCAGCAATGCGGAGCGGGTGAATATCAGCGTTCCGGGAAAGGAAAACGACCCTCTTCAGGCAACTGTTCTGGAAGTGACGACGGACGAGGAATCAGGGATTGCCAAGGTCGTTGTTGAGTGCCGAAGCATAAACGCCGAAGTTCTGCGCCTTGGCGCGGAGGAAGCGCAGATTGATCTGAAAACCTATGAGGGAATTCGTATAGACCGCCGCGCGCTCCATATCAAGGACGGCGCTAAAGGTGTCTATGTCAAATACGGCGATTTGCAGAGATTCCGCAAGATTACGATCTTGTATGAGGATGAAAATTATATTCTCGTCCCGGATGATGGCGCACTTGGAACTGATAACGAAGTACGCTTATATGATGAGATCATCGTAGAAGGAAGCAATTTACAGGATGGGAAACTGCTGTAATGCGCTTTTGTTCCGCTTTTGTATTGACAAGCGGACAAAAAAGGAAGATAATATTTAATGTGTATTTTGCAGAATTATGCAATGGTGCAAAGGGCACATCAGTAATCAATGAGTGAAGGAGTAACGGCCATGTCCATGTTCGACGGTTTGAAGAACGCCCTTGGATTTAATCAGGATCCGGATGAGGACTCTTATTTGGATGATACGACAGACGAAATTTATGCAGGTGGCCAAGGCGCTTCGTCGGGGCAGGATGATTACGGCCAGCCGGAGATGAGCAAACAGCCCCACAGCAACAAAGTGGTCAATATCAATGCAACAACTCAGCTTCAGGTTGTTCTGGTCAAACCGGAACGCTTTGACGATGCGGCTGCTATTGCCGATCAGCTCAACAACAAGCGTACGGTTGTGCTGAACCTTGAATCTGCCAACAAAGAGGTCTCCCGCCGGCTGATCGATTTCCTCTCTGGCGTGGCGTATGCCAACAATGGACAGATTAAGCGTGTGGCGACCAGCACGTTCATCATCACGCCATATAATGTCGGCATTATGGGCGATCTGATTGATGAGCTGGAGAACAATGGCGTCTTCTTCTGATTCTACGGCGGGCCGAGGCTATATTCCTCCGCAAAATGAGCAGGAACGCTTTTTGATGCGCAGGGTAGAAGAACTATGCCGCATGGCAGAGCAGAAGGGAATTCCCCGGCATACGGGTTTTCTTTCTGACCGTGAGCAGGCACTTGCCAAAGCCGCCATGAACCGCGCTGAGTGTGCATTTGGAGAGTTCCGCGGAGGCTGGCCCGATGCCGAACGCAGAGTGCTGTGCCTTGAACCGCCGGATTCCTGGAACGAGGAACCGATCGCGGTGCTGCGGCTTCAGGCAATGGTCCAGTCCGGCGATAAACTGCCGGGACACAGAGAGTATCTTGGCAGTATCTTAGGCTTGGGACTTGAACGGACGTGCGTGGGGGATCTCATTCGGCATCCCTCGGACGAGACAGTTACTTACGCGTTTGTTCTTGAAGATAAGGCAGATTTCATTGCCTCTAATCTGACCGCTGCGGGGCGTTGCCCTATTCGCGCGGAGCAATGCAATGAGGTGCCGCAGGAAGCTTTGAAGCAGCCGGAACGTTCGCTGCATGAAGCAACGGTTCCGTCCTTGCGTGCAGATACTGTATTGGCTGCCATGATGCACACCTCGCGAACCCTTGCGGCAGACGCTATCCGCGCCGGCCGGGTTGAGATCAATCATGTGCTGCTGCGCAGCGCCCATGAAGATGTTTACACGGGGGACATCTTTACAGTCCGCGGCTCCGGTCGGTATCGGCTGGAAGCAATCGGAGGAAAAAGTAAAAAGGATCGTATTTTTATCACCTTTTACCAATATTAAAATGACCGGGAAAAAACCATTTGGGCCAGCGGCCTGAAACAGGAGGAATACGGATGATTGCTTCAGAGGATGTGCGCCGCGTAACATTTGACCGGACCATGCGTGGTTACCGATGCGAAGATGTGGATGACTATCTCAAACAGGTAGCTGACAGTATGGATGAGTTGGCGGCCAACAATGACGAAATGCAGAAAAAGCTCGTGATTCTGGCACAGCGCATTGACCAGTACCGCGCAGATGAGGACGCCCTCAGCACCAGTATGATTAACGCCCAGCGTCTTGGTGAAAACGTGATTCGTGAAGCCAAACAGAAGGCGGCGGAAATCATCCGCGCGGCCAATATTCGGGCTGAGGACCGTGAACAGCGTGCCCGGGATGAGGTCGAACTTGCTCAGCAGGAACTTGTCGCTCTGAAAAAAGAAGCAGATACGTTCAAGAAAAAGCTGATGGAACTGTACAGGGAACACATCGAAGTGATTGCAAAGATCCCTTCTTATCCTGAGGAATCTTCAGCGCAGGATGTTCCCGAAACGCCGGAAGCTGAACGGGAACCGATTCCTTCTCCCGCAGCTGTGCCTGATTCCGGAAATGAACCGGAACCGGAAGAAAAAACGCAGGTACAGGCTGAGCCGGAAGAAGAACAGGAAACGTCCGAGCCGGAATATCCCGAATATGAAGAAACAGCCGAGGTTTACACGGAGGACCCGGAGCCTCAGCCTGAACAGGAATCGGCACCGGCTCCTGCACAGGAAGAGTCTGCGCAGAACGCGGACACCGAAAAGGTTGACACCGTTGAGTTTGCCTTTGCGCCCAAGCCCGCAGCAAGATCGACCCGCAGAAATTCTTCAGCTGCGGAATCTCGCTTCCAGCCCGGAGCGGGCCTTTATGAGAATACGGAGGCCCCCACAGAAAAGAAATCTTCTTCCCGCGGCCGCGGCTCTTCCGGGCGCAGTGCGGCTAAGAGCGGAAAGAAAACAAAGACCAGTACTGCGCAGCAGACATCGGATTTCGATTCGTTTGCTGACTTAGATTATGATGTTTGACCGTATTGTGCAGTACGGAAAACACATTGAGTATCAAATTGGAACATAGAGGAGAGTTGGAGATTTTGGCCCAGAATTACAATGACACCATCCATAAGATGGCTACCCCCTTTGAGATGCGTGCGGGGCTTCCTAAAAAGGAGCCGAAGATGCTCGAGGACTGGGAGAAAAACCATGTCTACGAGAAAATGATCGAACGGAACGAAAGCCAGGGATTCCCGAAGTTCGTGGTTCACGATGGCCCTCCGTATGCAAACGGCAGTATCCACATGGGAACCGCGCTCAACAAAATTATCAAGGACATCATCATCCGAGAAAAGAACATGAGCGGCTACTGCGCCCCCTACGTTCCCGGATACGATACTCACGGCCTGCCGATTGAACTGAAAGCGCTCAGTTCTCTGGGCGACAATAAGGCGGGTGTGTCCAAACTTGAACTGCGCCGCATCTGCAAGGAATTTGCCACGGAGCATATTGACGTGATGAACAGCCAGTTCAAGCGTCTGGGTGTTCAGGGCGATTTCGATAATCCGTATCTGACTCTGCGCCCGGAATTTGAAGCCCGCCAGGTAGAAATTTTTGGTGAAATGGCCAAAAAGGGCTACATCTATAAGGGAATGAAGGCTGTTTACTGGTGCCCTGAGGACCGCACAGCTCTGGCTGAGGCTGAGATTGAGTATGCCGAGGATGAGTGCGACTCCATCTACGTCCGTTTCAAGCTTACCAAAGACCCGAATGGCGTTCTGGCAAAGTACGGCGTTGATTTGGATAAAGCCTGGATTGTTATCTGGACTACGACGACTTGGACTCTGCCCGCCAACGTTGCGACTTGCCTGAATCCTAATCTTGAGTATGCCTTTGTCAAGATTGGTGATGACGTTCACATTATGGCCGCTGGTCTGGTCGAAGCAACGATGAAGGCCTGCCATATTGAGGACTATGAGGTTCTTGAACCTCGTGTTCTTGGCTCTGAGTTTGAGATGATGGAGTACCAGCATCCTTTCCTGGACCGCAAGGGCCTTGTGATTCTGGGCGACCATGTTACACTTGAGGGCGGTACCGGCTGTGTCCATACTGCGCCTGGTCATGGTGTCGAGGACTTTGAGGTGTGTGTTAACCACTATCCTCAGCTTCCCATTGTCGTTCCCGTGGATGATGGCGGCTATCTGACCGAGGAGGCGGGCAAGGAGTTCGCCGGCCTTAAGGTCTGGGATGCCAATAAGGTAATCCTTGAGCACATCCGGGAGAGCGGTCATCTGATGGGCGTACAGCATATCACCCACCAGTATCCGCATTGCTGGCGATGCCACCATCCCATCATCTTCCGTGCAACGGAACAGTGGTTCTGCTCCATTGATAAATTCCGCGATGAGGTCTATCAGGCAATTGACAATGTCAAGTGGCAGCCTGCTTGGGGCCATGACCGGATGCATGGCATGGTTCATGACCGCAGCGACTGGTGCATCAGCCGTCAGCGTGTCTGGGGCGTGCCCATCCCGGTGTTCTACTGCAAAAAGTGCGGCAAATATCATATCACCGATGCATCTATTCAGGCGGTCAGCGATTTGTTCCGCAAGGAAGGCTCTGATGCCTGGTATAAATATGATGCCAACGAGATCATGCCCAAATCTGAGGTCTGCGAGTGCGGCGCTTCTGACTGGGAGAAAGATCCCGACATCATGGATGTGTGGTTTGACTCCGGTTCTACCTGGAGCGCAGTCTGCCGTGAACGTCCCGAACTGAGCTGGCCCGCTGACCTTTATATGGAGGGCGCAGACCAGTTCCGCGGTTGGTTCCAGTCCAGTCTGCTGACCAGTGTTGCTACCCAGGGCGTTGCTCCTTACAAGGGTGTTCTGTGCCATGGCTGGGTCGTGGACGAGCAGGGCAAGCAGATGCACAAATCTGCCGGCAACGGTGTGGAACCTTCCGAAATCATTCGTGATTACGGTGCAGACATCGTTCGTCTCTGGGTTGCATCCAGTGACTATACGGTGGATGTCCGTGCCGGCAAGAACATCTTCAAGCAGCTCTCCGAAGCTTACCGTAAAATGCGCAATACAGCGCGTTTTATGCTGGGCAATATCGGGGACTTTGATCCGGCAGTGAATATGGTGGACGAGGACCAGCTCTACGAGATTGATCGCTGGGCGCTCAAGTCCTGCCGCAAGCTGACAGCAACTGTCCGCGCGGCTTATGATGAGTACGATTTCTCCCGCGCTTATCATGCCATTTACAATTTCTGCGTTATTGATATGTCCAACTTCTATATGGATGTTATCAAGGATCGTCTGTACTGCGCGGATGATCATGCCCGCCGCTGTGCGCAGACGGCTCTTTACCGTATCCTTGTGGACTTCACTAAGCTGATTGCCCCCATTCTCTGCTTCACCAGCCAGGAAATCTGGAGCTATATCCCCAAAATGCCCGGTATGCAGGAGTATGTCGTTTGGGAGCAGATGCCTGAAATCGTGGATGAGCAGGATGACGCCTTCGATACCAAATGGGCCAAAATCATTGCTGTGCGCGATGACGTCAAAAAAGTCCTCGAACAGGCGCGTGCAGACAAGACGATTGGTTCTTCTCTGGAAGCTGCCGTTACGCTGTACTGCGGCGATGCCCTGTATGATTTCCTGAATGAAATCCCGATGGATGAACTGGCAGATTTGATGATCGTCTCCCATGTGGACCTTGTCCGTGGGGAAGGCGGCGTATCCGGAACGGTGGAAGGCCTGGGCATGAGTGTGGCTCACGCAGCTGGCAACAAGTGCCAGCGCTGCTGGAAGTTTGACACAGCCGTGAATGATGACGGCCTGTGCCCGCGCTGCGCAAAGGTTCTTGCTTAATAGGAATTAAAGGGGCAGCGGTGCTGTTGCGCTTGTCATGAGCCGCGCACCGCTGCTTTTTGTCAATCTCGGAGGATGATATGCTCGTAGGTATTCTTTCAATAGTGGCTGCGGCCGGCGTGAGCCTTATCGACCAGCTGATTAAAATTTGGGCTACCGCGGAACTTCTTCCGGCCGGCTCTCGGCCGCTTATTCCTCATGTGGTGGAGCTGCATTATCTCCTCAACGATGGAATGTCCTTCTCGATGCTCAGCGGGAAGCGGGAACTGCTGATTACCGTCACGGGGGTCATGCTTGCCGTGATGGCTGTTATGCTCGTCGTTGGAAAAATGTCTTTTTTGGAGAGATTTGCCTGGATCCTTGTTTTGGGCGGAGGACTTGGCAATCTTGTTGACCGCATTCGGACCGGCGTTGTGGTGGACTATATCAACCTCCTTTTTATCCAGTTTCCGGTGTTCAATTTTGCGGATATCTGTATCTGCGTTGGGGTCGGGATGCTGATTCTCTGTATCCTTCTTGATATGCGCAGAGAAAAGAACACCGCAAAGCAGGAACTTGCGGATGATGAAGAGCATGGAGCATCGTGAATTTACCGTCCCGGCACAGGATTCGGGACAGCGTCTGGACCGCTGGCTGGCAGGAGCTTGCGAAGAAATTTCCCGCAGCCAGCTTCAAACGCTGATAGAGCAGGGGAATGTCACAGTTGACGGACGCCCTGCAAACAAAAAGGATAAGACGGTGCCGGGCAGCGTGATTAAAATTCTTCTTCCCGCCCCGCAGCCTATTGAGGCGCAGCCCCAGAACATTCCACTCGACATTGTATACGAAGATTCATCCTTGCTGGTTGTCAATAAGCCAAAGGGAATGGTGGTTCATCCTGCGCCCGGAAACCCGGATGGGACGCTTGTCAATGCGCTGTTATACCATTGTTCGGGGGAACTTTCCGGAATTGGCGGGGCTATCCGGCCGGGGATCGTTCACCGTATTGACAAAGACACAAGCGGATTGCTGGTGGTTGCCAAGACGGATTCTGCCCATCAGGCGCTGAGTGAGCAGATGAGCGTCCATGCGATTCATCGAGTTTATCATGCAGTTGTGTACGGTAATCTTCGGGAGGATGAAGGGTTCGTTGAGGCGCCGATTGGCCGCGATCCTCGTGATCGAAAAAAAATGGCGGTTACACAGCTAAATTCAAAGTATGCTTATACCGGCTGGCGTGTGCTGGAGAGGTTTGGCAATTTTACCTATATTGCCTGCCAACTTAAAACAGGCCGTACACATCAAATTCGCGTTCATATGGCATCCATTGGCCATCCGCTGGCGGGGGACCCTGTTTATGGCCCCCGGAATTGCATTAAAAAGTTGGAAGGACAGTGCCTTCACGCCAAAGAACTGGGCTTTACACACCCTGCAACGGGGGAGTGGATGCAGTTCAACAGTGATTTGCCCGACTGGTT
The DNA here is from genome assembly GCA_029006135.1 of Oscillospiraceae bacterium. GTDB lineage: Bacteria > Bacillota > Clostridia > Oscillospirales > Ruminococcaceae > Gemmiger. The sequence goes on from JAQXGE010000045.1 coordinate 41,405, forward strand.
CCAGGACTATTTAGACCGTCTAAGAAAGGAAAACCGCAATGGATCGTTTGAGTGATTACCTGATTTTCTGCAATATGGATAACACACTGCTCACGGCCAAAGAGGGCATTCCGTCCTGCAACCGGACAGTGATTCGGCTGTTCACAATGATGGGAGGACGCTTTACAGTGGCTTCGGGACGTCCGCCTGAATCGATTCGTGCGGCGCTCGGGGACCTTCAGCTCTCGGTTCCGGCAATCTCCTGCAACGGTTCATTGCTGTATGACTTTGAAAACAACCGTGTCCTGCGCCGTGCTGCACTGGATCAGAGCCAGGCAAGTATTGCTATCGCGGAAATCATGCAAAAATTTCCCCACATAGGCGTGGAGGTCATGGCCGGCGCCGGGGAAATGTATGTGATTCGTGCAAATCCCTACACGCACGCGCACCAGGTGGACGAACATCTTTCCGGAATTTCCTGCCCGCTTGAGAGCGTGCCGGATGGATGGCTCAAAGTCGTTTTTGCAGGGGATCCCGAAACAGTACGCAAGGTCGGTCAGTTTGCCAAGAGCCGTTATTACGGCAGAAGCAACTATTTCCTCCCGACAAGCCAAATCTATCTTGAAATCATGCCTTCCGGTGTAGGCAAAGCTTCGGCTATGGAAGAACTCTGCACAATGCTCGGCGCCAGAAGAGAAAAAACAATCGTGATTGGCGATTACTATAACGATTTGGACATGATGAAAAAAGCCGGATACTCGGTCGCAGTGGCCAATGCTCCATCTGAGATTCGCGCGGCAGCCAACGAGGTGACAAACTGTTCGTGCATCGAGGGCGCAGTCGGTGAATATCTTTACAAGTTCATCGACCGGGTGACGGGACTATGAGGCGCCGCCAAAAGCCCGGTGCATCCCTGCGGGTCAGTGACCTGCTGAACCGGGACAGTGTACTCCTTCATGCGGATATGGATGACCCGCAGGAGGCTCTTGAGCAACTTGTGGAACTTCAGGAAAGCAACGGAATCATTACCAACGGTACGGCATATTATAAAGCTGTCTGTGAACGGGAAACTTCCGGCGGCTCAACGGCCATCGGTGAAGGAATTGCTTTGCCGCATGCTTGCAATGCTGGTGTGGCAGCGCCGGGCCTTGCGGCACTGACCCTGCGGCATGGTTTAGACTGGGGAGCAGCGGACGGAAAGCCGGTTGATTTGATCTTCATGATTGCTGTGCCGCCTAATCGTCAGAGTGAACATCTGATGATCATGGCTCGTCTTGTCAACCTTCTCAGCGAACCGGAGCTGGTCCGGGAACTTCGCAAGTCGGCATCACGGGAAGATTTTATTCTTCGCCTTGCCCGTGCGGAAGCATCGCGTTTTGCCTGAAAAGAAAGTTCCCTATGGAATGTCCTTGATACCCAATAGTCCCGAAAAACTTAAAATTTTGTCAGCAATCACCAAATCTCGCCCGGAGATTTTGGTGATTTTTTTTGTAAAACCCCCTTGCCACCGGCACAACGCTGTGATATACTTTAAAGCGTTAAATTGCTGACGGAAAGGTATTTTACGAGAGGGATAGCCGTCTGCAAAGGAATGGAGGAATACACCATGAAAAAACTTATCTCTGTTATGACGGCTGCCTGTTTGGCTGCCTCTCTGGCTGCCTGCGGTTCCACTGCCAGCAGCACGCCTGCCTCTTCTGAAGCGGCTTCTTCCGCTGCGGAGTCTGCTGCTTCCGAAGCTGCTGATGTGCAGACCTATAAGGTTGGCATCTGCCAGCTGGTCCAGCACGTTGCGCTGGACGCCGCAACTGAGGGCTTTAAGGATGCTCTGACTGAGGAACTCGGCGATGCCGTTTCTTTTGATGAGCAGAACGCTCAAGGCGATTCCAACACTTGCTCCACCATCATCAACGGCTTTGTTTCCGATGGCGTTGATCTGATTCTTGCCAATGCCACTCCCGCACTTCAGGCTGCACAGGCCGGCACCGACACGATCCCGGTTCTGGGTACTTCCGTGACGGAATACGGTGTTGCTCTGGGCATTGATGATTTTGACGGCCTGGTTGGCACCAACATTTCCGGCACCAGTGATTTGGCTCCTCTGGATCAGCAGGCTGCCATGCTTCAGGAGCTGTTCCCCGATGCCAAGACGGTTGGCCTGCTCTACTGCAGCGCAGAGGCCAACAGCCAGTATCAGGTTGATACCGTCAAGGCCTGCTTGGAGGATATAGGCTACACCTGCGAACTGTATGCGTTCTCTGACTCCAATGACCTTGCCAGTGTCTGCCAGAGCGCTTCCGACGCCAGCGATGTCATCTATGTGCCCACGGATAATACGGTTGCTTCCAATACTGAGATTATTAACAACATCTGCCTGCCGGGCGGCACGCCTGTGATTGCCGGTGAAGAGGGCGTCTGCTCCGGCTGCGGCGTTGCCACGTTGTCCATCAGCTACTATGACCTGGGTGTTGCCACGGGCAAGATGGCGGCTAAGATCCTGACCGGTGAAAGCAAGATTGAGGAAATGCCCATTGAGTATGCTCCGCAGTTCACCAAGAAGTACAATGCCGCTAACGCTGAGGCACTCGGCGTGACGATTCCCGAGGATTATGTAGCTATCGAGGGCTGAAATTCCTGAATTTCAAAAAAACTTGATAAAAATCGCGGAAAGGCTTTTCTTTTCCGCGATTTTTTGCTATACTAAAATTATCTATATCATTTTGGGAGTGAGGTAACCTCGTGAGTATCACAACACTAATAAACGCACTGCCGGGTGCATTGGCACAGGGCCTGATTTGGGCCATAATGGCAATCGGCGTTTACATTACTTTCCGCATTTTGAACGTATCTGACCTGACAGTTGATGGCACGCTTGCTCTGGGCGGCGCTGTCTGCATTATGTGTATGGTGTCAGGAATGAATGTCTGGCTCTCTATGCTGTGCGCCTTTGGTGCGGGACTTTTGGCTGGCCTTACTACGGGTTTGTTCCACACGTTTATGGGGATTCCTGCTATTCTTGCGGGCATTCTGACACAGCTTTCCCTGTATTCAGTCAATCTGAAAATTATGGGCAAAGCGAATCAGGCAATCAACGTTGACAAATATGACTTGCTGGTTTCTCTGCGTTACATTAAGGGCGTTGCACTCCAGAAAAACACAATCTTCATTGTTGCCATGATTGTCGTTGTGCTGATTGCCGTCCTTTACTGGTTCTTTGGCACAGAGCTGGGCTGCTCAATTCGTGCTACCGGCTGTAATGGCAATATGGCCCGCGCACAAGGCATCAATACCAACTTTACAACAGTTTTAGGCTTGATGCTCTCCAACGGCCTTGTCGCTTTTTCCGGCGCTCTCCTCAGTCAGTATCAGGGCTTTGCCGATGTACAGATGGGCCGCGGCGCAATTGTTATTGGCCTTGCTGCTGTGGTCATTGGTGAGGCGGTATTCAGCAAGATTTTCCGGAACTTTGCACTCAAGCTGCTCAGTGTTGCTATTGGCAGCATCATCTACTATGTTGTCATGCAGGTGTGCATCTGGTTTAAGATTGATACGGACCTGCTCAAGATGCTCAGTGCGATTATTGTTGCGGTCTTCCTGGCGGTGCCGTACTGGAAAACAAAGTATTTTACCCGCGTTACGGTGAAGAAGGAGGAAAAGGCAGATGCTTGAGATCAAGAATGTGTACAAGACCTTCAATCCCGGAACCGTAAACGAAAAGGTCGCGCTGAAAGGCTTAAATCTGACGCTGAATGACGGCGATTTTGTGACGGTCATTGGCGGCAACGGTGCCGGCAAGTCCACTATGCTGAATGCCGTCGCCGGTGTCTGGCCGGTGGATATGGGAAAAATCATCATTGACGGGCAGGATATCACTCGGCTTTCAGAACATAAGCGTGCCAAATATATCGGCCGTGTGTTCCAGGACCCGATGATGGGCACGGCGGCTACGATGGGAATTGATGAAAATCTGGCTTTGGCTGCCCGCCGCGGTGAGGGGCGTTCTCTTCGCACCGGAATCACCAAAAAAGAGCGTGAAGAATACCATGAACTGCTTAAATCCCTTGGCCTTGGCCTTGAGGATCGCATGACGAGCAAGGTCGGGCTTCTTTCCGGCGGTCAGCGCCAGGCGGTTACACTGTTGATGGCAACACTGAAAAAACCGAAGCTTCTGCTCTTGGACGAACATACAGCAGCGCTTGACCCAAAAACGGCGGGCAAAGTTCTCGAACTTTCCGACAAAATCGTTCATGAACATAACCTTACCACGCTGATGATCACGCACAATATGCGGGATGCCATCAAATATGGCAACCGTCTGATTATGATGCATGAGGGACATATCATTTATGATGTGCGCGGCGAGGAGAAATCTCATCTTGAGGTTTCGGATCTTTTGCTTCGCTTTGAGCAGGCGGGCGGCGAAGCAAATGACCGCATGATTTTGTCCTGATTAGGAGAATTCCTTTTTGACCACTGCATGATGCCGGGCTTTTGGCCCGGCATTTTTTATGCGCAGAATAAAGGAATTTTTCAATCGTTTCGGGAGGAACGCCGATTTTCGGGGCGCTTTCCGGCAAATTTTGTCCCTATTCATCAATTTTTTATGAAGTGATTTTCAAATCTCGATTTATATGCTATAATAAACCCTGTATATCGGAACGGGAGGAAAAGTAATGGCGCGTTATGACGCAATCTTGTTTGATGTGGACGGTACATTGATTCATTCCCGTCCCGGAATTATGAATTCGTTTGCCTATGCGTTTCAGCAGATGGGGGTGGACCCTGCTGGAATAGATCTTTCCCGTTATCTTGGCCCGCCGCTACGGTGGAGTTTTTCGCAGCACTTTTCGGATGAATCGCAAGTGGAACGTGCTGTGGAACTGTATCGGGATCAATATGAAAAGCAGGGAATGCACGAGTGTTCACTGTTTCCCGGTGTAATGAAAATGCTTGAAACATTGCGTGAACAAGGAATTTTCTTAGCCACCGCAACATCCAAACCCACTGAGGTTGTTACGCCCATTCTTGAAGAACAGGGGATACTTTCTCTGTTTGACCGCGTTGGCGGAGCAAGTATGGATAAAAGCGTTGACACCAAGACAGCTGTGATCCGGCAAGTACTGCAGGACCCGCGCCTTTGCGGGAAAAGCATTCTGATGGTGGGGGACCGTCAGGACGATATGCAGGGCGCGCGCGACTGCGGTTTGCCGGCCGTGGGAGTTCTCTACGGCTATGGCAGCCGCGAAGAACTCGCAGCATGGAACCCACTGCTTCTTGCTAGCGACTGTGAAGAATTGACTCGTTTTCTTTTGCAAACCAACTGATTTGATTGGGGGAGAACAAATCTTATGAACCGTGAAAATCCCAGCAACCGCGTTTCGTTCAGTCCAACCCAGCGCAAAGCGTGTCTGGTGATTGTGGGATGTATTCTTGCGGTGATTGTTACGTTTGTCGCAGCTTGGATTCTTCCTGCTAGTTTTGGCGGGAACAATCACTATGATCCGGAACAATACCCGGTTGACACCTCGCTGGATGCCGTTTTGACGCAGACGGGTGATGCGGAGGGGACTGATTATGTAAATGCATCGGTCTTTGTAGGTGATCAGTTTGCGGAATCTCTCTATTCCGGCAGATATATTACCATTGATCAGTTTGCCGGCAAAAGCGGAATGACGCTGGACTCGCTGCTGCGGGATACCTGTGTTTACTTTGAAGGGGATTCGTCATCCTATACTGTTCCGCAGGCAATGGCCATGATGAAACCGCGCCGCGTTGTGATGATGCTTGGCAGCAATAACACGGACGGAAGCCTTACCTGCAGTGCCTTTATCCAGAATTACCGCAAGGACATTAAGGCGATTACATCGGCCTATTCATATTGCGATGTGATTGTATGTTCCATTCCTCCTGTGCTCAAAAGCCAGAAGAATGCTGCAAAAACTCAGCTTACAATTGACGAATTCAATCAGGCTCTGGCAGTGATGTGCAATGAGGATGGATATAAATTCCTCAATATTGCAGAAGATCTGAAAGGCAGCGATGGCTACGCCGAAGCCGCTTACCTGAATAATGACGGGGATGGATTCAACGGCGCGGGTGCCAATGCGGTTCTTAATTATCTGCGCACTCATGTATATCAGACTTCCGATAATCGTCCTGATACCGAAAATATTCCGCACCGCGCGGAAAAAGTATCTTCTTCCTCTGCGCAGGCAACGCCTGAACCAACGCCGGTAACATACCATCTGCAGTATCTTGTCGAGGAAGGCAAGGGAACCTTGTCCTGTGATGACCAAACCGGTGTGACCAATATTGAGATGGATGCTCCGGAAAAGGAGACCGTCACGGTTACTGCGATCCCTGCGGATGGCTTTACGTTCTATAAATGGAGTGATGGCCAAACAAGTGCCACTCGTGTGGACAATGTCATGCGAAACATTAGTGTTACAGCAATGTTTAAGGATTCGCGTGTGGAACTTTCCATCGATAAGGGCGACACTGCCATCAAGGTGGGGGAGACGCTGACCATCAATGCCACCGTTCGTCTTGGCGGAAAAGATTATGATAACAGCGGCGTGCAGTGGTCTGTCAATGACGAACTCATGCAAAATGGCGGATCTTACAGCTTTACACCGGATACTGCGGGAAGCTATACCATCAAAGCAGGGCTTGAGATTAACGGAAATTATGCTTCTCAGTCGCTGACAGTTACCGTAGAGAGCCTTCCCACCACAATCACCATTACCGGGGCTAACAGCATTCCGGCGGGAAGCAGCACGACTTTCCAAGCTAACGTGAGCAATCCGGTGGGAGATACGACCTGGAGCTGCGCACAGCAGCCGGAATGGTCGGCTGCCGGAAACAGCGCCCAGTTCACGCCCAACTATCCCGGCAATTATGTTATTCGCGCCACCAACAACGGCCAGTATAATGAGTTTACCCTTTCTGTCACAGAACCGGTTTCTACACCTGCGCCCGCTCCCACGCCGGGACCTATATTGGACTCTATCTTGAATGGGATTGTGGACGGCAGAGAGGATCACGATGACTGACCCTGGCACGCACCCACTGCATCCCTCCTGCATAATGTGAGGGCGGGAGGTGCTGATATGTTTTTCTATGATTGTGAGAAGGGCTATGTGCCCGATAACGGTCAAAACGATGTAACAGACGGCTCCGTAGAAAATTACGATTTTGATTGGAATGAACCGGAAGATTCCTTGGAATCAGATGCAGGTTCTGAGGATAACGCCGAGTAAAATCAGGCCGTCAAACAGGAGTTAATCATGGCATACTATACTTGTCTTTTGATGGATGCAGATAATACACTGCTGGATTTTGATGCAGCAGAGCGTGAAGCCATCGCTGATACTTTAAGTCACTACGGGCTGCCTCATGACACCGATGCGATTGACACCTACCATCGCGTCAATCGCCAGTTGTGGGACAGTCTTGCCAAGGGTGAACTAAACCGAAATAAGCTGTTTGCAATTCGATTCAGCCGGGTGCTTCAGGCAATGGGACTGCCCGAGCCGGAAAACGGCCGTGAAATGAACGATTACTACGAGGGTGAGTTGGCAAAACACGCTGACCTGATTCCAGGCTCGCTTAGCGCGTTGGAGGAACTGGGGGAGGTTGCTACGCTGGCAATCGTGTCCAACGGCGCCCAGGCTGTGCAGGAAGCCCGCCTGAGTGCATCCGGCATTGACCGGTTCATGGATGGGATCTATATTTCGGAGAAAGTTGGCGCTGCAAAACCTTCTGCAAAACTTTTTGACTATTGCCTTCGGGATTTGGGCCTTGTAAACCGCAGCCGCGTCCTGGTTGTGGGGGATGATTTGATGGCGGACATCAAAGGCGGTATCAACGCCGGGCTTGACACCTGTTGGGTGAACTTTGCCAATGAGGAAAACCATACGGATATTCAACCAAAATACACAGTCCAAAGTTATGAAGAACTTTACAAGATTGTGATGGAACCCGAGGAACTGGAAAACGTTGGAGTCCGCAGCCGTCGTCACCGGAACGAAGGGTAATTTGTGCCGCTGCTCAGCCGGGCAGCGGCACATTTTCGGGTAAAAAATAAGGAATCAAAGGTGTAAAAATGCTCATTGAACTGCAAGACCTTGGCAAGAGCTTTGGGGAACATGAGGTCCTAAAAAATATTACCGCCAACGTGGAGCGCGGGGATCGCATTGGAATCATCGGAGCGAACGGTACCGGCAAAACTACGTTCCTTCGCATCCTGTGCGGGGAAATGCTGCCGGATACCGGCACGGCATCCTTTGCGGCGGGGACGACCTGCGGATATCTGGAACAGTCCGGACATCTTGACCCGGACAAAGACGTATACGAAACCATGCGTCTTGCCTTTCAGCCTGCGCTGGATGCAATGGAAAAGTTGGACGAACTTCAGCACAGATTGGCCGCGGAACCTTCCAACAGCGACATTTCTGAACAGATCACACATTGCAATGCAGTGATTGATGCAATGGATGCCTATAATATGGACACCCAGATCAAAAAGGTGCTCAATGGTATGGGCTTCCCGGCAGATACGTGGAAGAAGCGCGCCGGTGTTCTTTCGGGCGGGGAGCAAACCCGGCTGCGGCTGGCACGTCTGCTGCTTGAACGGCCGGACATTTTGATTCTTGATGAGCCGACCAACCATTTGGACATCGAAACAATGGAATGGCTGGAAAGCTATCTCAAGACTTACCGCGGTGCTGTGCTTGTTGTCAGCCATGACCGATACTTTTTGGATGCTGTGTGCACCCGCATCTGGGAACTGACCGGAATGACCATTGAGGTGTTCAAAGGCAACTATTCGGCCTACCTGCCCCAGCGCGAAGCGGCAGACGAGCGCCAGCAAAAACAGCACGATGCGGACGTTGAGAAAGCCGCCAAGCTGCAGGATTACGTTGACCGCAACCTTGTTCGCGCTTCTACCACAAAAATGGCCCAAAGCCGCCGTAAGCAACTTGAAAAACTTGAAATAACGCAGGCCCCCCGCGCACAGGCCCGGCAGCTCAAATTTCGCTTTGAGTATGACATCGAGCCGTATGACGAACTTGTCATCATGAAAGGCCTGACGATCCGAATCGGTGACCGAACTCTGCTGGAACCGCTTGATTATGTGGTCCATCGCGGTGATAAGCTGGTCATTGCCGGGCCGAACGGCACAGGCAAATCTACGCTTCTGCAGGTGCTTGACGGAAAGCGCCGTCCCTCGGGCGGCATGGTTCGCCTTGGAAGCGGTGCAAAGGCTGGCATTTTTACGCAGCAGCAGACACGCCGTGCAGGACGGGTCATTGATGCCATCTGGAACCAGTATCCGCGCTTTACCGAGCTGGAAGTCCGCAGTCATCTGGCAAAGTTTGGATACCGCGGTGAGGAGGTATTCAAGGACTGTGCAACACTCTCCGGCGGGGAGATGGCACGGCTTCGCTTTGCCGAGCTTGCACTGGAACGTCCGAATTTGATGTTCCTTGATGAGCCGACCAACCACCTGGATATTTATATGCGTGAGAGCCTTACACAGGCATTGACGGCTTATACGGGAACGCTTCTTCTTGTAACGCATGACCGTTATCTCATGCAGACATTGGGATGTCCTATTCTTTACCTTGAAAATGGACAAGCTACTTTCTACCGCGATTTTGAGGCCTTGCACAGCCGTTCCTCTGCCGAGACGCAGGCAGTACTCCCGAACCCTGCGGAAAAAACGCCGCGCGCTGCATACGGAAAAGAACAGCGCCGCCGGCGCGCTGAGGTGCGCAGCCGGCTGAAAGCTGTTGAGACGCAAATTGAAGAACTCGGCGCGCATATCGTGGAACTGGAAAACGAAATCAATGATCCGGAGGTCCTTCGCGACCATCTGCTTCTGCGTGACAAATGCGATGAACTCGATGATACGCGCTTCCATCAGCAGGAACTTTATGAAGAATGGGAAAAGCTGGCGGAGGAGCAGGAACGCTTTGATGCGGAGGACGCGCAGTAAAGTTTTGCTCCGGAACGGGCTGCAGCATAAAAGAGTAATGGAACTGTAACTTGCTTTCCGGATAAAATGCGGTATACTAACTTTGAACTTTATAATTTTGCCGATTTCTTAATTCTGCTTCGGTCAAGCTGACAGAAGCACAAAAACAGGCAGGGAATCCATTTTGCAGACTACAATAATCATTGCCACACATAAGCCTTACTGGTTTCCGGAAGATTCTATGTATCTTCCTGTCCAGATGGGGCATGCCATACATCCCGATATCGGTTGTGTCGGGGATGACACAGGGGAAAACATTTCAGAAAAAAACTGGAATTATTGTGAACTGACCGGGCTTTACTGGGCAGCTAAGAATCTTGACTCGGACTATATCGGCATGGTGCACTATCGCCGGTATTTCGCCAGCCGAGTTCATCGTTTTTGTCCCAAAAAGCAGCAGGTAATCGGTCACGAGGAAATGAATGCCATTTTGGCGCATACAAATGTAATTCTTCCGAAGGAACGGCATTATTTTATTGAAACCAATTACACTCAGTATGTTCACGCCCATCATAAGCAGGACCTTGTCGTGACACGTTCTATCATTGAGCGCAAATGTCCGGAATATCTGCCTGCTTATGATTTGTATATGTCCAAAACTCACGGGCATCACTTCAATATGTTCGTGATGAAACGGGAATTGCTCCAGCATTACTGCGATTGGCTGTTTGATATTCTTTTTGAGTTGGAAAAGGAACTTGATATCAGCGGATATTCTGTCAACGATAAAAGAGTATTTGGATTTGTGAGTGAGCGTTTGCTTGATGCCTGGCTGATGACCAACAATATCTCGTATGAGGAATTGGATATTGTCTATATGGAAAATCAGCACTGGCTGCGCAAGGGCAGCGCATTTCTTCGCCGCAAGTTTTTCCCTGACAGAGGTCATCATCTATGAGCGCGGTGACTGCTGTTGTTGTGACGTATAATCGCCGGGAATTGCTGCGTCAGTGTCTTGATGCACTGAATGCTCAGACGGTCGGCGCACCGGATATCTGGGTAATCGATAATGCCAGCACCGATGGAACGGGAAAAATGGTGGCATCTCTTGAACGAGAAAACATTCACTACTGTAATACCGGAAAAAACCTTGGCGGTGCGGGAGGATTTTCCTGGGGAATTTATCGCGCGGCACAGGAAAAAACCAACTATCTCTGGGTAATGGATGATGACTGTATTCCGCAGCCGGATGCGCTGGAAAAACTTTTGGCAGCGGATGCGTCCATGCACGGACAATACGGTTGGCTGTCCTCCCGGGCGTTGGCACCGGACGGGACAGACCAGCCGATGAACCGCCAGCGCCGCACGCCGTACCGTGACATTGAAAATTATGAAGGTGAACGCATCCCGGCGGTTATGGCCAGCTTTGTTGCACTTTTTCTCCCGATTGAAACGGTGCGGAAATATGGGCTTCCGATTGCAGAGTTTTTTATCTGGTCGGATGACTGGGAATATACCCGGCGCATATCCCGTGAATTACCATGCTATGTGATTCCGGATAGCCGGGTTATTCACGCCATGCGCAAGGGGAATGTAGTCAACATTGCTGCTGATGAGCCGGAACGATGGCCGCGATATCGATATTTTTACCGGAACGATGTGTATCTTTACCGGCGTGAGGGAATACAGGGATGGCTTTGGCTGATTGCCAAAGATGTGTGGCATAGCATTCAGGTATTGATGCACGGCCCGCAAAAAGGAAAGCGATTGGTCATTATATGGAAGGGCTTTTTCGCAGGTATTCGGTTTCACCCGCAGCTGCGCGGAATAGATGAGGCATGGGAAATCAAAAGCTAAAACAGCATATTCTCAAAGCAGCCGCACCCTGCCGTGCGGTTGCTTTTGACGTGTTTGACACGCTCATCAAGCGGGATTGTGGGTGTCCAACAGACCTTTTCTCTCTGATGGAAACACAAAATATCGCTTCGCCCGGCTTCGCTTCACGGCGTGTTCAAGCCGAGAAAGAAGTCCGTGCCGATCCAAGATCGGGCAGAAAAGAAGTCACGCTGAGTGAAATTTACGCTCACCCTTTATTGGCAAAGGACAATTTCGAGTCTGAGTGCGCCGCAGAGCAGTCTGTTGTTGTGGCCAACAGCGTTCTTCTTGAAACCGCTCGTGCTTGTCATAACAGAGGTCAGAAAATCTATGCTGTTTCAGATATGTACCTGCCGGCGTCCCAAATCCGTTTGATGCTCATACGATGCGGGTATGATTTTCTGGATGGTATTTTTGTCTCCAGCGAGTACGGTGTGCAGAAACGAAGCGGTGAGCTGTTTCGTATTTTCTTAAAAGAAACAAATCTAAGCAGCCGCGAAGTTCTCTTTGTAGGGGACGATGCCCGTGCGGATTTTGCCGGTGCTGCGCTTGCGGGAATCCGCTGTCTATTGCTCCCCAAAGAAAAAGACCGCTCGCACACAAACCAACCTGTTGAGGATGCCTTGAACTCCTTCGTGCAAAATCGTGCGGAAATTTTTCCTGATAACGAGCGCCGCGGTTTTTCTCTGCTCGGCCCGCTTATTACGGCTTTTGCGGTTTGGCTGCATGAAGAACGGCAAAAAATTCCGGATGCGCGGCTGGTTTTCCTTGCAAGAGATATGTATTTTGTCCGGCAGGCTTATGGGATACTTTATCCGGAAGAAAGCACGGAATATCTGTGCGTATCTCGTCAAAGCCTTCTGCCCGCTCTGCTTGGACAATCCACAGAGGGTACAGTGACTGAACTTTTAGCCGATGCTTTTCCGCGTCAGATGATGAGCGGGGAAGAAGTTCAAAGATATTTGGGTCTTCCTGCCTGTGTACAGACAGCGAATGACGAACAATATGATTTTCGCTCACGGCCGCTCGAAAATAAAACCCGGGAACTTCTCCGGAAGCTTATTTCCTTTGCGAAGAAGCCTGAGGGAAAAGACATCCAAGAGCAGGGGAATCTTGTCTGTTCCTACTTGGACGGGTTTGAGCTGGACAAGGGGCCGGTAATTCTTGTAGACATTGGCAGCGGCGGAACGATTCAGCGAATCCTTGAACAGATTACGGGAGCAAACTTAGAGGGAAGGTTTTTGGCCTGTGATGAAAGGCTTCACAAAAATCTTCCGCCACACCGCACAAAAGCCTTTCTGTTCGATGGCGCGCCGGCTGACCTGTGGTATTGGACCGGGCAGCCGATGCTGGAACTTTTTCTTTCGGAGTCATGCGGTCCCACGATAGGGTATTGCAGGCAGAATGATTCTGTTCAGCCGGTGCGCGGTATATTTGAAAATACAGGCAGCAAGGAAATTGAGAGCATCCAGAAGGGGATGATGACATTCCCCAAAATGTGGAATGAATCATTCTTGCGCGGATTAAACATCCCGCCTCAAATAGCTTGTGCAGCCTTTTTGGAGATGGTTCGCGCTCCGCGGATGGAGGACGCAAAAGCGCTCGGCGGATTTCAGGTGGAGGATGGCGGGACATGGACGCTTGCAGAGCCTCGCAGCGCTGGTTTTTATATCTTCCATCCCAAAGCGCTCAAAAAAGATTTGATGGAGTCCCGTTGGAAAATTGCCTTTCTCAAACGGCTCGTTCACCTTCCGCTGCCTTATGACCGGCTTTATGCCGCAACAAAAAACAGAAAGGATCAATGACTGGCATGGGAGAAAGCAAAATTCCACGGATTAGCGTGATCATGCCGGTATATAATCCGGGTCCGCTTCTGATTCCAGCGGTAAAAAGCGTCTGTGAGCAGACATATTCCGACTTTGAGCTCATATTGGTCGATGACGGCTCAACGGATGGAAGCGGCCAGATTTGCCGCGAACTGATGCAGAAAGATTCCCGTATCCGTTTGATTGCACAGCCTAACAGCGGAATCTGCGCTGCCCGCAACAGAGGAATGGCGGAAATGCGCGGAGAATGGTTCACCTTCTGCGATGACGATGACCGGATGCTCCCAAACGCTCTTGAAAAAATGATTGAACTGGCACAGGATTCCAGCGCCGCAATGGTGAGGACTGGCTACAGGCTCATGCGTGAGAATGCGCAGGGCAGACCCACGGAACTGCCGCATCCAGCCGGAACGGCCATGGCGCTGACACAGGAAGGGACAGGTAAGGATTATCAGAACTTCCTTCGTCAAAGCGGTCCGCAGTTTGTATGGAATGCCCTATATAGGCGCCGTTGCTTTGGTTCACTGCGATTTGACGAAAGCTGCCGCATGGGACTCGAGGATTTTATTTTTAATGCAGAGGTATATGCACTGCATCCGTGTGTCGTCTATGACCCTTATGCGACATATGAACATTTGGAGCGCGGTGAAAGCACCTCCGCTTGCGGTAATGTGCAGGCTGTGATGGAACGACTCAGTACGCTGCATCTGTGGGCCGCAGCGGAGAAAAAAGCTGCTCAGGTCTGGTGTGATGCGGGGGAGAAAAAACTGGTTTTGAGCTGTCGCATGGCTGAGTTTGTCACCTTTGCCATGCATCAGATTCGGGACGGGCGGCTTTCCCGCCGCGAGACCTCATTCGCTTGGCATATGGTACGCACTGCCTTGGATGAATATCGACTCACGCTTTTTGATATTTATCGCGTCCTGCGCCAAAATAAAAAAAGGGGCATCGCGTTGCTTCTGTACTTTACACATTTGCAGGGACTATATTCCTGCCTGCCAAACCGAGAGGAGAAATTACTGAAATCATGAAAACAATTCTTGTAACAGGCGCGGCTGGATATATCGGACGCCATGTTGTAAAAACTGCTTTGGATATGGGATATTCTGTGATCGCCGCCGACTTCTCGTTCAAAGGTGTCGATGAACGCGCCGAATTTTGTGATACACCGATTTTCAGCGGTGACAAAAGCATCTACTCCGCTATGGGACGCCCCGATGTCTGCATTCACCTTGCCTGGCGCGATGGGTTCCGTCACAATGCGTCCAGCCACATGAAGGATCTCTCCTCTCATGTAACATTCCTCAATAACATGGTTGCAGGCGGGCTTCCATCTCTGAGTGTGATGGGGACTATGCATGAGGTTGGCTATTGGGAAGGGGCCATCGAAGACAATACGCCCTGCAACCCGCAGAGCCAGTATGGTATTGCAAAAAATGCACTGCGCCAGAGCCTGATGGTTTCACTGAAAGATACGCCTTGCCATTTTCATTGGCTGCGCGCTTATTATATTACCGGCGATGAAGCGCACGGAAGCTCTATCTTTGCCAAAATCACGCAGGCAGAGTTAGACGGAAAAAAGAGCTTCCCATTTACAAGCGGAAAAAATCTTTATGATTTTATTGATATTGACCGTCTGGCAACCATGATTGTTGCGGCGAGCGTGCAGGATGACATTGATGGAATCATCAATGTCTGCACTGGTCAGCCGCAGTCTTTGGCCGACCGCGTAGAACAGTTCCTGCGGGATAAAAACTATAAAATCCGCCTTGACTACGGTGCTTTCCCTGACCGCCCCTATGACAGCCCGGGTGTTTGGGGGGACCCGACCAAAATCAACACAATTTTGAGCAACGCAAACCTTCAATGAACAGGAAAACGAAAGAATGAAACGACTTGGAATCTTTTTCTTTTATGAAAAAAATGGAGATGTAGATGATTTTATCTCCTACTATCTTCGCGACCTTGCCAAAAATCTCACTGAACTGATTGTGGTATGCAACGGTAAACTAAGTGAACAGGGAAGAGCAGCATTCTCTGAATTTACCGACCAGATTATTGTGCGCGAGAATAAAGGCCTGGATGTTTGGGCTTACAAAACTGCGCTGGATTATTACGGCTGGGAAAAACTCTGCACTTTTGATGAAGTGGTCATGACCAACTCAACGCTGATGGGACCGGTCCGCCCACTCAAAGAGATGTTCGACTCGATGGCACAGCAGGAGGACCTCGATTTTTGGGGCCTGACAGTTCATCACGGCGCGGAAGGCAATCCCTTTGGGGGAAAACACATCTATGATTACCTCCCCGTCCATATCCAGTCACATTTTATTGTATACCGCAAAAAGTTTCTAAAATCTGCCGATTTGCAAAATTATTGGGATACAATGCCTATGATCGAGAATTATAATGACTCGGTCCAGCGCTATGAGGCAGTCTTTACAAAAAAGTTTGCTGACAAAGGCTATAAGTGGGATGTTTATGTCAAGACGGATGACCTTAAAGAATTTACCGATTATCCGCTTCTTGTCTGCCCAACCCGTCTGCTGCGGGATAAAAAATGCCCGCTGTTTAAGCGCCGCAGCTTTATGCATGAGTATGAAGCGTATCTGAATGATACGGCCGGCGAGCCGGTGCGCGAACTTTATGCATATCTTCGGGATGAGACGGACTATCCGCTGGATTTAATCTGGAAGAATATGATCCGCACCATGCATCCGTACGATTTCACACGGAATCTCGGGCTAACTCGGCTTATTTCTGGACGCCTTCAAGATCCGGAATGTGCCAAAGCTGTGCGCAGCGGACGCAAGATTGCGTTGGCCATGCATCTCTATTTTATGGATATGCTGCCCCAGA
Source organism: Oscillospiraceae bacterium (assembly GCA_029006135.1). GTDB lineage: Bacteria > Bacillota > Clostridia > Oscillospirales > Ruminococcaceae > Gemmiger. The sequence continues at coordinate 57,923 of JAQXGE010000045.1, forward strand.
GTTATGCCTTCGCAGCTAATATGCCGCCGGAGACGGACGTTTTTATTTCTACAGACACAGAGCAGAAAAAGGCCGAGATTGAAAAAGCATTTGCTTCGCTTCCGGTCCACAGCATTACCGTTCTGGTGGTTGAGAACCGTGGCCGGGACGTAGCAGCGTTTCTTTGTGACCTCGCTCCTTATCTTAAAGACTACGATTATACCTGCTTTATGCATGACAAAAAGGCAATTCAGACAAAGCCCGGCAGCGTAGGGGCAAGTTTTGGATATGTCTGCAATGAGAACAGCTGCAAAGACTCCACCCATGTGCTGAACATCCTTACTGAGTTTGAAAAGGATCCTTATCTGGGTATCCTCTGCCCGCCGTTCCCGACACATGGAGTTTACTTCATGAACCTTTGCTCGAATGGCTGGGGACCGAACTTTGACAATACAAAGGCCCTGATGAAAGAGCTTGGGATCGACCGCCCCATTTCCGGTGACAAAATGCCGATTGCGCCTTTCGGCAGTGTGTTCTGGTTCCGGGTAAAAGCACTTGAACCCCTGTTTGATCATGGCTGGAAGCATAGTGATTTTCCGCCTGAACCGCTTGCACAGGACGGAACAATCAGTCACGCCATTGAACGTGTCTATCCCTTTGTTGCACAGGGGGCGGGCTATTATCCTGCTCAGGTTATGAGCACAGACTATGCCACTGCCCACTGTGACGCTATGCAGGCGTATGCAGGCGGGTTGATTCGCCCGCTGGCACGTGTGTTTGACTGCACAACATTCGCCGGTGCGACCGCCGGTGCGGGGGCGCTTGCCTCCAAAAAGCACTGGTTCCGCAACTATGGTCCGTACGCGAACACCAGACGCCGTCGTACGCGCAATTGGCTTCGGGACCATATGCCGGAAAAAGCGTATTGGTGCATGATGCGCATCAAGCGCGCCGTATTCGGTCCGCACAACGCTCCTTATGAAGAATGACAGAACGTCTCATGAAAAAACGTCTAATCATCTATTTCCATTACGACCCGCGCGGAGTGGTCGATTCGTCCTGCAAATTTTCCGTGTCGGCTCTTAGAGAATACGGACAAATTTATTTTGTGACAAACGGAGTATTGGAACCAGAATCCCATCACTGGGCGGAGCAGACGTGCGCTTGCTTGCAGGAAAGGGAAAATCGAGGCTTTGATGTGGGTGCTTACCGGAATGCACTGCTTGCCATTGGCTGTTCTGCGCTTGACAACTGGGACGAAGTGGTCCTGATGAATTACACCCTTGCAGGCCCGGTTTGTTCTCTGCATACGATGTTTGAAGCGATGGATGCCCGCCGGGAACTTGATTTTTGGGGATTGACTAGGCATTATGCTATGAAAAGCCGTCGATTTGGCGGCAGGAACGGAAAGGTCCCTGAACATCTGCAGTCTCACTTCTTGGCGGTTCGGCCCCGGATGTATAAGGATTTTTTTGCTTACTGGCAAAATATTTGGTTGCCGGAAAGCTATGAGGAGTCCGTCACAATCCACGAAACGCAGTTTACCCGGCACTTCTCCTCACTCGGTTATCGATGGGACAGCTATGTGGATACGAATGACCTTTCGGATGTTTTTGTCAATCCGATCATGGCCTGTCCCCGCGAACTGATAGAACATCGAAATTGCCCTTTTTTCAAGCGCCGAAGTTTTTTTACTCCTTATGCGGATGAGCTTCGCCGCACGGATGGACAGTCAGCGGGGGAACTTTACCGGTATCTCAAAATGAAGACGGAGTATCCGGTGGATACCCTCATTGCAGACCTATTGCCTGTCGAGCCGCTCAGTGCGATGTCACAAAATCTCCACTGGCATTATCTGCTCGCTGAACCAGCCGAAATACTTCCGCAGGAACTGACTGAAGCGGAATTGCGCCGCGGAGCATCCCTTGAAGCGGGAAAATTTTACTTTTTGCGCGTGCCGGACTCAGCAAACGGAGCAGAAAGTTATTATATGCGTTCCTGCGCCCCAAACTCGGAGACACTTCGTTCTGCCGTTCGCCTGATGCAGAACTGCTCGCTGGCAGGGCTGTCCGGCCCGGCACTGCCGCTTTTCCCTCAATGCGCCGAAAGGAAATTCAGCCAATGGAAAGCTGATTTGCCTGACCTTGAGAGAAAAATGAAAAAACTTGGGCTGCGTGTCCCTTTAGATACCGCTCAGCCGCTTGAATTGCCTAACGGCGGATTCCTGATTTTGCGCGCAGAAGCCTTCCCGCAAGGTATTCCTCCAATTCAAACGGCAGGGGATTTATGGCTTTTGCCTCTTATAGCCCAGCAAAACGGTTATGCCAGCGTCACTTTTGAAACGCAGGAACAGGCAATGGCCCGCTGCGATGTTCTGAATGCTATGGCGGCAGAAAATCGTGGAGTCAAAGCAAAAGCTGTCGGTCTGGCGCGTGCTCTTAAGCATGGATTGAATGAGAAGCTTTCTCATAAAAGTATCGCGGGAGGAAAGTAAGTTCGAATGAAAAAATCTCGCCTTTTCTATCTTGACCTTATTCGTGCTGTAGCGCTTTGCTGCATTCTCATTGTCCATTTTAATGCGACAGTGACGGGCTATTTTACTTATCCATCCAAGTTATTCGGCAGTACACTGCCATTCGGAATTTATCTGGGGGATTTTGGCTCTTCACTGTTCTTTATGGTTTCCGGTGCTGCGCTGGCCTACACGAGCAAAGACCCGTTGGATGTTCCGACGTTCTACCGGAAACGTGCCAAGGCCGTATATCCAATGTTCTGGCTGGCCTGGTGCATTGTTTTCTCCGTTCGCTTCGTGACAAAACCCGGCTATTATGCAGGGGCAAAGACCTCCTCCTTGCTCCTGACAGCGGTGGGCTTAGATAACTTTGCAGTGGCGGCCGGCTGGGTCGCGCAGGATTTTGCCTGCGTAGGGGAATGGTTTTTAGGAACAATCCTGTTTTTGTACCTTCTGTTCCCGCTGCTGAAAGCAGGACTGAAAAAATCTCCGCTGCTGACCTGGTGTGCTGTACTGGCGGTGAGCCTGCCAGTGCATTTGATGGGATGGGATGCCCGTCTTGTGGCAATCCATTTGCCGGAATTTCTACTGGGAATGGCCTACATCAGCTGGTCACGCCGAACAAAATGCAGTGTACTGGTCGGTCTGGCTATATTCCTGGCGGTGCCGCCGATCGCATCTTTTGACAGCAAAATCACCTGTGCCGTATTCAGTGCCGTAACGTTTATTCTTTTTGCGGCGCTGGGGAACCGGGTTCATTTTGCTCCGCTTCAAAATGTCTGCGCGCTGCTGAGCAAATATTCCTATGCGGTGTTTTTGATTCACCATGTGATTATTCAGCGCCTGGCAGAGAACTTTGATTTGAGCGTCCTTTCGCGCCGCGACACAGCGTTTCTATTTGGGGTTTACCTTCTTTGCGTTGCGGGAGCTTCGGCAGCTCTCTACTGGATTGATGGTCAAGTACGCAAAGGCTTTGCACATTTACTCAAAAGCTCCTGAACTTTTCCCATTTATGAAATCTGCAATAAGCCCCGGCAGTACCTTGTACGGTAACCTGCCGGGGTTTCTTGTCATTTAGTCTGTACATTGATTTTTTGAAGTTTTTTACAATGCTCACTGTACAAAGAAAACCTCTTACGGTATAATAAATACATATATAATTTTGAAAGGGGCGAACCTATATGGAACAGTTTTCCGTCAGCCTGGAAAAACTGGCGCAGGAGTCTAACCTGACCGTTGCCTATACCCCCAAAGACCTTGATCAAATTCGGGTATTTACTGCGGAAGTGTATCGCCCGGGCATTATGCTGGCGGGCTATTACCAGTATTTTGACCGTACGCGGATTCAAATCATCGGTCTGACCGAGCTTTCTTACCTCAAGGAACTGGATCCTGAACTGCGGCGCACACACCTGGAAAAGCTGTTTTCTTTTGTGCCGCCCGCAGTAATTCTTTCCCGTGGCCTCGAACCGCTTCCGGAAATGATGGAATTTGCAAAAAAATATGAGGTCCCTCTTTTGCTCAGCGATGAAATGACATCGCCGCTGATGAGCACCCTGATTACAACACTGAACACGGAACTTGCACCGCGCATCACCCGACACGGCGTTTTGGTAGAAGTGTACGGCGAGGGAATTCTGATTCTGGGTGATTCAGGTGTCGGAAAGAGCGAGACAGCCATTGAGCTGGTCAAGCGCGGCCACCGCCTGATTGCGGACGATGCTGTGGAACTGCGTAAAGTGTCAAGCCAGAAAATCGTGGGCATGGCACCGGAAAATATACGCCATTTCATCGAATTGCGTGGCATCGGCATTATCAATGTGGCGCGGCTGTTTGGTATCGGCGCAGTCAAAAACAGCGTTGAGGTGGAGATGGTCGTTGAGCTCGAGCCGTGGGATCGGACTAAAAATTATGACCGCACCGGTCTTGAAAGCAATTCTTATGACATTCTTGGTGTCAAAGTCCCCAGCATGCTGATCCCTGTTATGCCCGGACGGAACTTGGCCGTTATTCTGGAAACCGCCGCTATCAATAACCGTCAGAAAGAGATGGGATACAATGCTGCCCAGGAACTTCTTGAGCGTTTGGGGCTGCAAAATGATATCAGCGGTTTTTAATTTAATCCTAAAGAAACGGAAGTCGGAACATTCATGCAAATTATTGCGGACCTTCATACTCACACGCTGTCCTCGACCCATGCGTATCAAACAACCCTGGAAATGGCCGCACAGGCGAAGGATCTTGGCTATGCCGCGCTGGCTCTGACAAATCATGGCCCTGCCATGCCAGATGCGCCGCATATATGGCACTTTTCTAATCAGGCAGAGCAGGACCGTGCGGTGGATGGCGTTGCCATACTTTTTGGTGCGGAAGCCAATGTGATGGACACATTTGGAACGCTCGATTTTACTCCCGCGCAGCTCGAGGGGATGGATTGGGTTGTAGCATCTATTCACAGCCCATGCATGCCGGGACTGCTCACCGAGAAAGAAGCAAATCGCCTCTGGCTGTCAGTGGCGGAAAATCCGTATGTTGACTGCATTGGTCACTCGGAACAGCAGAACTACCGCTACGACTATGACTTGGTCACAAAGGCTTTTGCCCGCAATCACAAAGTTGTAGAACTGAACGGAAATTCTTTTAATGTGCGCAAGGACGGAATTCCCAATATGCGCACACTTTTGGACGCCTGTAAAAGAAACGGATGCCACATTGCACTGGATACCGATGCACACAGTGCCCGCCAAATGCGTGTGAATGTGCCGCCGTTGCTTCAAATGCTCGAGGAAATGGAATTTCCGGAAGAACTTGTTGTCAATGCCACGCGGCAGAATCTTGTCAACGAATTAAAACTGCATAAAAAACGCTGTGCAGAAGAAATAGGAGGAATCATTTTATGAGTCAGTATACCATCGGGGTTGATCTTGGAGGAACCACCATGACTGCGGGCTTGGTGGACGAAAATTATCATATCGTGAATAAGGTGATGTGGGCAACCCACTTGCCTCGCCCTGCGGCGGATCTTGAAAAAGCGCTGGCTGATTTGTGCCGCACTGTTGCCAAGAATGCGAACATTCCGTTTTCCGATGTAAGCTATGTGGGTATTGGTACGCCGGGCAGCGTCAACTTTACGACAGGTTTTGTTGGCTTTAACACCAATTTTGGCTACTATGACTGGAACCTTGGCCCTGACATGGAAGCACTGCTGGGCTGCAAGGTATATGTGGAGAATGATGCCAATGCCGCTGCATTTGGCGAGTACATCGCCGGCGGCGCCAAAGGCTTCACCGATGCAGTTGTCATTACGCTGGGCACCGGGGTTGGCAGCGGCATTGTTCTGGGCGGAAAACTTTTACGCGGATTCAATTTTGCAGCCGGTGAAATCGGACATACGGTTATTGTCAAGGATGGACGTCCGTGCAACTGTGGCCGCCGCGGCTGCTGGGAACGCTACGCGTCCTCTCGCGCCCTGTCCGAAGATGCCAGAGAAGCTGTTCGTCAGCATCCAGAGAGTCTGATGCTCAAACTTGCCAAAGGCGATTTGGATCGCATGAACGCCAAAATTCCATTTGACGCGATGGAAGCCGGCGATGAAACTGCGCGTGAAGTGGTAAATAACTGGATTGAATATGTGGCCTGCGGTATTGCCAACGTGGTCAATATTTTTGAGCCGGAAGTTATTTGCATTGGCGGCGGCGTGTCCAATCAAGGGGAAACCTTGCTGGCTCCCATTCGTGCCTACGTTGAGAAAGAAACCAAAAACATCACAACGGGCCGTGTCCCGGCTATTCGTGCTTGTGAACTCACGAACGATGCCGGCGTAATCGGAGCGGCTGCGCTGGCCAATTCGATTTGAAATGTACTGTCTGAATCTGACTGTGTGGGTGTGAGGAACAAAGAATGAATGAGTCACTTTTGGCCGCACTTAGGGCCGAATCGCTGCCCTGTACCGTGAATGAATCTCTGGCCCGTCACACCACTTTCCGCATTGGCGGGCCGGCTGATGGATTCTGCCAACCAGAAACTGTTATTCAGCTTACTAGGACATTGGAACTTTGCCGTGCCCATGGCGAACGGGTCTATCTGCTCGGCAATGGATCGAACACCTTGTTTTCGGATGCGGGCTTTCGCGGCACGGTCGTTTGCCTAACACGGCTGCATAGCCGTTTTACCGTGAAACGCACCGAGCAGGGGACTGCCCACATCTGTGCTGGCGCGGGACTGACGCTCGGTGCACTGTGCAGTGCGGTGCAGAAGGAGGGTCTTTCCGGATTGGAGTTCGCCTATGGCATCCCCGGCACAGTAGGCGGCGCAGTCTATATGGATGCTGGCGCCTATGGCGGAGAGATGAAAGATGTTCTGACCGATGTCACTTTCCTGGATGAAAACCAGCATCTCACAACGCTTGGCGTGGATGACTTGGAATTCGGGTATCGCACGAGCATTTTTGAAAGAAAGCCCTGGTGTATTCTTGAGGCTGGCTTTGAGTTAAAACCAGGGGATAAAGACAAAATTCTTGACGAAATGCAGGATTATATGCAGCGTCGGCGGGATAAGCAGCCTCTTGAACTTCCCTCCGCCGGAAGTACGTTCAAACGTCCCGCAGGTCACTTCGCAGGCAAACTCATCGAGGACTGCGGCCTTCGCGGTTTTCGCGTAGGCGGTGCCGCCATCAGCGACAAGCATTGCGGCTTTGTTGTGAATCTGGGCGGGGCAACCTGCGCGGATGTTGTGGAGCTGACGGAACGTGCCGGAAAAATCGTCTATGAAAAGACCGGAGTCACTCTGGAGCGCGAGATTCGTGTTGTGGAATGAGTTTTGGCGGAAAAAGAGGAGCGGAAATGAATTTTTTGATTGTGACCGGGCTTTCCGGTGCAGGCAAATCCATGGCAGTCAATGCGTTGGAGGATATCGGCTTTTTCTGCATTGATAATATCCCTGCGGGATTGCTTCCGCGTATTTTGGATTTTGCTCAGCAAGGCGAAAACCAGCTCAGTAGGGTTGCCGTTGTGATGGATGTGCGCGGTCTGCACTCTGTAGCGGAAACAAAAAAGGCCCTCGAAGCACTCGATGAAAAGCAAATGCCTTATGACATTCTTTTCCTTGATGCCAATGATAACACCATTCGCCGCCGCTATAAGGAGACGCGCCGCGTTCATCCTATGACCATTGCGGAAAATATCCCCATTGAGGAGGCAATCAGCAAGGAACGGGAAATCCTGCAGCCGCTGCGGGAACGCGCTAAGTATGTGATTGATACTTCGATGCTTTCGGCGGCGCAGAACAGAGAACGCGTCTGTGGGCTATTTCTCAATAAGGGACAGTGTGCAATGTCTCTGAGCGTGGTCTCTTTTGGCTTCAAATACGGACTCCCACAGGAAGCGGACATTGTTTTTGATGTGCGCTGCCTGCCCAATCCGTTTTACGTTCCGGAGCTGAAGAACCTTACTGGGATGGACCAGGCAGTGGTTGACTATGTGATGGCCGCACCGGAGTCGCAGGAATTCCTGCGCAGAATTGAGAGCTTCCTTGAATATGCCTTGCCTCTCTATGTGAAGGAAGGCAAAAGCCAGCTGATGATTGCTGTAGGCTGCACCGGAGGAAAGCATCGCTCTGTCACCTTCGCCCGCAAAATCGGGGAGTATTGCCAAAAATTGGGGTACCAGCCCAGTGTACAGCACCGTGACGCAAAACGCACGATGTAAGAGAGTAAATGAGAAGAGAGGACCATACCGTTGAGCTTTTCCCAAGAAGTCAAAGCAGAAATTCTTCGCCGCAAGGTGCCCCGTTCTTGCTGTGCTGCCTCGGCAGCTTATGCAGTCGCGTGCTTTGGCAAGTATTTTGATGACCGCGGCGTTGTGTTCCAGACAGAAAATGAGGGTGTGGCCGCATTTGCAAATAAAATGTATGCTCGGTGCGGAATCAGCGGCACAGTAATCCGGAAAGAACGTCCCGCCGGGCCAATATTTGAATTCAGTGTAAAAGACCCCGTGCAGGTCGAGAAGGTATTGACACTCTTCGGGCATACAGGGCATGAAACCACACTGCGCATTCGGCCGGACTGCTTCAAATGTCAGAACTGCGTTTCTTTTTTTGTATCAACGGCATTTTTGTGCTGCGGAACAGCAACTGACCCGGAAAAAGAATACAATATTGAATTTTTGTCCCCCCGCCATTCACTCTCCCGACAGCTTGAAGGAATCCTTGCCCAGAATGAATTCAACCCGCACCGCGCTGTGCGCAAAGGCGCTAATACCGTCTACGTTAAGTCAAGCGACCACCTGGAAGATTTGCTGACCTTTATGGGAGCTGGGAATGCTGCTATGCGCATCATGGAACAGCGGATGTACAATGATGTGCGCAACAAGACCAACCGACTTTCTAATTGCGAGACTGCGAATATGGGCAAGACCGTGCAGGCGGCAGTTCAGGTCCGGATGGCCATCCAGGCACTGGAAGACGCCGGAGCAATGGATACGCTGCCGCAGACATTGCAGGAAACAGCCCGTCTGCGTATGCAGTACCCGGATCTTCCACTCGCTAAACTGGCTGAAAAGTTTGATCCGCCGGTAAGCAAAGCAGGGCTTTCTCATCGTCTTAAGCGTATCCAGCAAGCGGCCCAACGGCTGCTGGAACAGACCGGCGTACCGGTTGTTTCCGAGGAAAAATCAAACCCCGACAAGAGGGACGATTATGTCTGATACCAAACGACAATTTACACATCTCCACCTTCATACTGAGTACAGCTTGCTGGACGGTGCCTGCCGTATTGACCGGCTGTTTGAACGAATTAAGGAACTGGGACAGAACGCCGTGGCTATTACCGACCACGGCGTCATGTATGGCTGTGTGGCCTTTTATGATGCCGCAAAAGCCGCGGGTATCAAACCGATTATCGGCTGCGAGGTCTATGTTGCGACCCGCACGCGATTTGATAAGGTCAACCGGATTGACGGCAACAATCACTTGATTTTGCTCTGCAAAAATGAGACCGGCTACAAAAACCTTATCAAGATGGTCTCTGCGGGGTTCCTTGAGGGATTTTACTCCAAGCCCCGGGTGGACCGTGACTTGCTGGAACAATATCATGAGGGCTTGATTTGCCTTTCTGCCTGTCTGGCGGGTGAAATTCCTCAGGCAATTTTGGCTGGGGACTATGACCGTGCCAAGCAGACTGCGCTTTACTACAATGACCTCTTTGGGCAGGGAAATTATTATATTGAACTTCAGGACCACGGTCTGGAGGAGGACTCCGTTGTCCTTCCGCAGCTGATTCGTCTCTCTCGTGAGACGGGCATCCCCATGGCGGCAACCAACGATGCCCATTATCTGACGCGGGAAGATTCCAAGATGCAGAGTATTCTTCTGTGTATCCAGACGGGAAAGACCATTGCCGATGCCGATCGCATGGAATTCCAAACCGATGAATTCTATGTAAAAAGCACCGATGAAATGTATGACCTGTTTTCTATGGTTCCGGAAGCCTGCGAAAACACCAACCGCATTGCGGAGCAGTGTAATTTTGAATTCACTTTTGGTGAGACAAAGCTGCCGTACTTCAAAGCACCGGACGGCATGGAAAACCAGGCGTACTTTGAAAAACTTTGCTGGGAAGGTCTGGAGCGGCGCTATCCCGGAAAGGTCACACAAGAACTGCGGAATCGCTTGAGTTACGAGATTGATGTTGTCAAAAAAATGGGGTATACCAACTATTACCTCATCGTCTATGATTTTATCAATTTTGCCAAGAGCCGAGATATACCGGTTGGACCTGGCCGAGGTTCCGGTGCCGGAAGCCTGGCCGCCTACTGTGTGGGTATTACGGATATTGATCCGATTCGTTACAATCTCATCTTTGAACGTTTCCTGAATCCCGAACGAGTTTCCATGCCGGATTTTGACGTGGATTTCTGCTATGAACGCCGTCAGGAAGTCATTGACTATGTAAATGAGAAATATGGCCGTGACCATGTGGCGCAGATTGTGACCTTCGGAACGATGGCCGCTCGCGCTGCGGTACGCGATGTGGGCCGTGTAATGGGAATGCCCTATCAGGAAGTGGATAAGGTTGCAAAGCTCATCCCGACTGACCTTAAAATGACGCTCACCCATGCCCTGGAAGTCTCTCCGGACCTCAAAGCAATGTATGACAATGATCCGCAGATTCATGAACTGATCGATATGTCTCTCAAGGTGGAAGGAATGCCGCGTCACGCCTCCACCCATGCCGCGGGTGTGGTTATTACGCGAGAACCTGCTACGGAATATGTACCGCTCGCCACCAATGACGGCCTGCCTGTCACACAGTTCAATATGGTAGAGATTGAGCGTCTGGGCTTGCTGAAAATGGACTTCTTAGGGCTGCGCACGCTCACCGTCATTCATGATACGGAAGCGGCCGTCCGCCTGCGTGAGCCGGCGTTCCGCGTTTCGAACATCGACTACGATGACTCGGACACCTACACTATGCTCGACAACGGCGAAACAGTGGGTGTGTTTCAGCTTGAATCCGGGGGGATGACACAGCTTCTTGTCAATATGCAGGCCAAGAACTTGGAAGATGTCATCGCCCTGATCTCTCTTTATCGTCCCGGGCCAATGGATTCCATCCCCGAATATCTGCGCAATCGCAAGGACCCCAGCAAGATACAATACAAAACGCCCCAAATGGCGCACATTGTGGATGTGACCAACGGCGTTGTTATCTATCAGGAACAGGTCATGCAGATATGCCGTGAACTTGCGGGCTTCAGCTATGGCCAGGCTGATAATGTGCGGCGCGCCATGAGCAAGAAAAAGCACAAGGTCATGGAAGCGGAACGGGAGCATTTTATTTACGGCTGCACTGAACCCGGCAAGGAATGCCCGGGCTGTGTCAGGAACGGGATTCCCGCCGAAGTGGCAAACCAGATCTATGATGATATGGTCAGCTTTGCTTCCTATGCCTTTAATAAATCCCATGCGGCTTGCTACGCTTATGTAGCATTCCAGACCGCCTATCTTAAATGTCATTATCCGAGAGAATTTATGGCTGCACTGCTTACCAGCGTGCTGGACAATACCTCCAAAGTTATTGAATACTCTACGGAATGTCAGCGGCTTGGAATCAAAGTTCTGCAGCCGGATATCAATGTCTCCCGCGGCGGATTTACAGTGGACGGCAGCTGTATTCGCTTTGGACTCAATGCAGTCAAGAGCGTTGGCCGTGATTTGATTGATTCTGTCATAAAAGAGCGTGAGGAGCGTCCATTCCGCAGTCTTTACGATTTCTGCAAGAGAATGCACGGCAGTACGCTTAACCGCCGTGCACTTGAAAGCCTTATCAAAGCGGGTGCTTTTGACGGCATAGAGCCAAGCCGTCATGGAATGCTTGAGAGCGTTGAGAATATCCTGAAAATCATTGAAAATGATGCGCGCCAGAACCTTGAAGGGCAGCTTGACTTGTTCAGCACTCTTTCTGATGAAAGCGCCGAACAATACAATGATTACCAGGTCCCAAATCTTCCGGAATATCCGGTGGGGGATCTGCTCAAAATGGAAAAAGAGGTCTCCGGACTTTACCTTTCGGGCCATCCCTTGGATGCCTATCGGGAACAGATTCGGGAAATCTCCAGCTGCACCATTGCGCAGCTTCAGGGGGAAGAAGCCAAGAAATTCGACAACCAGATGGTGACGATTCTCTGCACGGTCGTAAAAAATAAAATGATGACGACCAAGTCCAACACCTTGATGGCATTCACGACTGTAGAAGACCTGACGGGAACCATGGAGATGCTTGTCTTTCCGCGCGTACTGGCCAACTGTCGGGCTTACCTCCAGGAAAATGCTGTTGTTGTGACCAGCGGCCGTGTCTCAGTCAAGGAAGATGAGGGAACCCGTTTGGTGGTAGAAAGTGTTCTGCCTATTGACGGTTATGATTCTTCGCACACTTTCGGTGAAAACCGCTCGGCACGGGTGGCCGCGCGCAGCCATGCCGGCGGGGCAGAGCAGAGCCTTTGGCTGCTGGTGCCTTCTCTGCAAAGTGAAGAAATGCACCGGGTTTCCAACCTGCTTGAAAATATTTTTAACGGTTCTATGCCGGTTTATTTCAAATTCGAGGATTCTGGCCAGCGGATGCGTGCACCTCAGAAAATGTGGACAATCAACCACCCGCTTCTGCTCAGAGAACTGGAACGCATCCTTGGACCTGACCACGTCAAAATTCGCAATGCCAAATAAATCCATTTCATTTGCAACACAAATCCATATAACGAGCGCCTCTATATGCTATAATGAGCAATGAGGAAAGTGTGATGGGACCGGCGCAGTATTATCAGAAATCGGTTCCTGTCAAGGAGGACATTTTTATGGCCAAGGAAATCAAAACCATCGGTGTGCTGACCAGCGGCGGTGACGCCCCGGGCATGAATGCGGCAGTCCGCGCGATTGTGCGTGCCGGTATCAGCAAAGGCTATCGTATGATGGGAATTCAGCGCGGCTATAACGGCCTTATCAACGGTGAGTGCTACGAAATGAACGTCCGCAGCGTCTCAGAAATCATTCATCGCGGCGGAACGATTCTCTATACAGCCCGCTGCCTGGAGTTCAAGACCCGGGAAGGGCAGGCAAAGGGCTTGGCCCGCTGTAAGGAACTGGGCATTGATGCACTGGTCGTTATTGGCGGCGATGGATCTTTTATGGGTGCCCGTGCGTTGGCGAATCAGGGAATTCCCTGCATCGGCATACCCGGTACCATTGACAATGATATTGCCTGCAGCGAATATACAATCGGCTATGATACGGCCATGAATACTGCTGTCGAAGCGATTGATAAGCTGCGCGACACAACACAGAGCCATGATCGCTGCTCAGTGGTCGAGGTCATGGGGCATCACGCCGGGTACATTGCACTTAATGTGGGCATTGCAACCGGAGCACTTGCTGTTTTGCTTCCGGAGCGTCCCTTCGATTTTGAGCGGGATATCCTCCAACGGATGCGTCAGACGCAGGTCACTGGCAAGAAGCATTTTATTGTGATTGTGTCTGAGGGCGTTGTCGGCGCTCAGGAGCTTGCCAATCAGATTCAGGCGGCCACCGGTGTTGACTCCCGTGCAACGGTGCTTGGACACATTCAGCGCGGCGGTTCACCTACGGTGCGTGACCGCGTGAACGCGTCCCTGATGGGGTACCATGCGATTGACTTGCTTGACAAGGGAATCTATAACCGCGTGGTAGCAGTCTCGGGCGGCAAAATCGTGGACTATGATGTAAACGTGGCACTTTCCATGCACAAGTCCATTGACCCCTACGAAATCGAAGTCGCACAGGCAATTTCCATCTGAGGGTAAATTCTTTACTGATTCATCGCGGTTTCTGTTGGAAACCGCGATGAATCTATGTGAGGGTGCATAAAAACCTTTGCACAGGAAAAACTTTTGCAAAGCTGAAAAAAACTCTTGCATTTTAAAAAGCTTTGTGATAGTATATTACAGCAATACACACGCATTGCGTTGTTTTTTTGTGCCTTTTTTCAAGTAAAGGGTTAGAAAGCAAGTACGCGATGCGGAGGGTAAAAACTAAATTTTTGGAGGAAAAACTATTATGGCAGTCGTTTCTATGAAGCAGCTTCTCGAAGCCGGTGTCCACTTTGGCCACCAGACCCGTCGCTGGAATCCTAAGATGGCGAAGTATATCTTCACCGAGCGCAATGGCATCTACATCATCGATCTGCAGAAGACCGTGAAAAAGCTGGATGAGGCTTACAATTTCGTCCGCGATGTCGCAGCTGACGGCGGTGAGATTCTTTTCGTTGGCACCAAGAAGCAGGCTCAGGAGTCCATCCGTGATGAGGCTACCCGCTGCGGTATGCACTACGTCAATGCTCGCTGGCTGGGCGGTATGCTCACCAACTTCCGCACCATCCGCAAGCGCATCGACCGTATGGAGCAGCTCAAGACCATGCAGGAAGATGGCACTTTTGATCTGCTTCCCAAGAAGGAAGTTGTCAAGCTCGAACTCGAGATGGCTAAGCTGGACAAGTACCTGGGCGGCGTGAAGAACATGAAGACTCTGCCCAAAGCACTGTTCATTGTTGACCCTCACAAGGAGCGCATTGCCGTTTCTGAGGCTCGCAAGCTGAACATCCCCATTGTTGCTATCGTTGATACCAACTGCGATCCCGATGAGATCGATTACGTCATCCCCGGCAACGACGATGCTATCCGCGCTGTCAAGCTGATCTCCGGTGCTATGGCTGATGCTGTCCTCGAGGGCAAGCAGGGCACCCAGGAGGCTCCCGCTGAGGAAGCTGCTAAGGCTGAAGAGGCCTGATTGAGCCGATACAGGTACTTTTGAATCAGAAAGGACAAATGAAGATGGCTGTTTCTGCAAAAGACGTTATGGAACTGCGCCGCCAGACTGACTGCGGCATGATGGAGTGCAAGAAGGCTCTTGTCAAGGCTGATGGCGATTTTACCAAGGCCATTGAGATCCTGCGCGAAGAAGGTCTTGCTACCGCTACCAAGAAGGCGGGCCGTATTGCTGCTGAAGGCATGGTCTACGCTGTATCTAATGAAAATGGCGCTGTTGTGGTCGAAGTCAACGCTGAGACTGACTTCGTTGCCAAGAACGAAAAGTTCGTTGAATTCACCAAGGATCTGGCCGGTGTTATCGCCGAGCAGAAGCCCGCTGATGTGGATGCTCTGATGGCCTGCAAAATGGGCGAGGGCACCGTTGATGATGCCCTGAAGGCCCTGATTCTCGTTATCAAAGAGAACATTAAGGTTCGCCGTTTTGCTTTCTACGAGGGCGCTTGCGCTGCTTATGTCCATAGCGGCGGCACCCATGGTGTCATTGTTAAATTTGACACGACTCCCGAAGTTGCTGCCAAGCCTGAGTTTGCTGAGTTCGGCAAGGATATTGCCATGCAGGTCGCTGCTGCTAACCCCAGCTACCTGAACCGTGAAGCTGTGCCTCAGGAAGCCATTGACAATGAGAAGAAGATTATTCTTGCTCAGATGGCAAATGACCCCAAGGCTGCTAACAAGCCCGACGCTATCAAAGAGAAGATGGCCACTGGCCGTCTGGGCAAGTTCTACAAGGAGAACTGCCTGGTCGATCAGGCCTTCATTAAGGATGGCAACATGGACGTGAACGGCTATGTGAACGCTACCGCTAAGAAGCTGGGCGGCGATATTAAGATTGCCGGCTATATCCACTTCATCAAGGGCGAAGGTCTTGAAAAGCGCAACGAGGACTTTGCTGCTGAAGTTGCTGCTGCCATCAAGCACTGAGATTTTTGTCCACCCCCGCTCCCAGTTGTCCACCTGCACCCTCCATCATTGTCCGTGAAAAACGAGAGCAAAACGAGGGATTATCGAGGTCTACAACGGAGCAAAAAGGGGAAAAGACAGGATATTCGAGTGATAAGAGAGACGTTCTTTACGAGCGTCTCTCTTTTTGTTTACCCTTGCGTTCTCCTCACGAAGGTTTTAAACAGGGCGGGGGAGCGCGAACGGTGCTTTTTCATAGCCGCCATTTCTATATCTGGCGGAGATCTTTGCGGAAAGTCATCCTATACGAAAAAGCCGAGGGACGGCACTGTATTTGAAAGTGCCGCCCCTCGGCTTTTTAATCAGCGAATGCGAAGGAATGTTGTGTTAAACGAAGATAGTGCTCCACTCAGAATTCAGGCTCACGGAAACAAATTTCACCATTATCACCCATTGACTCAACAATGGCCAAGCTGGCGAGCTTATAGCCTTCAGCGCGAATCTCAGCGCCGCCCGGTTGGAATCCTTTCTCGATGCAGATACCGATACCGCCCACAGAAGCTCCGGCCTGACGGCAGATATCGAGCAGACCGTTCATGGCCTTGCCGTTGGCTAGGAAGTCATCAAGAATCAGAACGCGGTCCTGAGGGCCGAGAAACTTCTGTGCGAGAGTGATGTCATAATCACGCCCATAAGTATAAGAATGAACTGTAGAAGTATATACATCACCATCAATGTTTTTGCTCTTTGCTTTCTTTGCAAATACAACGGGCACATTGAAATGCCGAGCCGTCATGCAGGCAATCGCAATACCGGAAGCCTCGATTGTCAAGATCTTATTGATGCCGTCCTCTTTGAAAATGCGGTAAAACTCGGCGCCAATCTGGTCAAGAAGTTCCACGTCAAGCTGATGGTTCAAAAAACAATCCACTTTCAGCACGTTTCCGGGACGTACCTGTCCATCACGCATAATGCGTTCTTCTAAAAGTTTCATTTCCATATACCCCTTTCCATATTAGAACTATTATGCCGAATTTTGCTGCTTTTTTCAATCCCTAAATGAAAAAAATATAAATTCTTTTGCTTTGTTGTGATTCTGATAACATTTTGTAACCAATCTTTGTGCAAATCGCTTATTTTTACCAAAGAAGAAAAATGAAACTATGTCGATTTAATGTATTGAAGATTCAAAAAACAGGCGCTATAATGAATGAAATTACAGCGAGGGGTTGTGCAGCCCCGTTTGCATTGACAAAAATCATGCAGCGCTGCAAATCAATAGGAGGGAAATACACTATGAAGAAAAAAATCATCAGCGGTCTGCTTGCTGCTTCTATGGTTCTGAGCTTGGCAGCTTGCGGTTCCAGTGCATCCAGCGGCGAGGCTTCCTCTGAGGCTGCCTCCACTACCGAGAGTGCTTCCACCGAAGGTGCAACCGGCGAAACCACTCCCATCAAGATTGGCGGAATTGGCCCCATCACCGGCGCCGCAGCAGCCTACGGCAAGGCTGTCCAGCATGGTGAGGAACTGGCAGTCAAGGAAATCAATGAGGCCGCTGGCTACACTGTGTTTGATTGGCAGTTCCAGGATGATGAGCATGACGCAGAGAAGAGCGTCAACGCATATAACAACCTGAAGGACTGGGGCGTTCAGATTCTGGCTGGCCCTGTCACCACTACCCCGACCTTGGCCGTTGCTGCTGAGACTGCCAACGACAATGTCTTTACGATGACTCCGTCCGCATCCGCACAGAATGTTATTGAGACTGGCGATAATGTCTTCCAGGTCTGCTTCACCGACCCCAACCAGGGTGTTGCTTCCGCCGACTATATTGCCGACAATGGTTTGGCTACCAAGATTGGTGTCATCTATGACTCTTCCGATGCTTACTCTTCCGGTATTCGTGACAAGTTCACGGAAGAGGCTGGCGTCAAGGGCCTGGAGATTGTTGCAGATGAGTCTTTCACCGGCGACAACAAGAGCGACCTTTCCACCCAGTTGGCCAAGTGCCAGTCTGCCGGTGCAGAACTCGTCTTTATGCCCATTTACTACACGGAAGCTTCTCAGATTCTGACGACCGCTAATAAGACCGGCTATGCTCCGAAGTTCTTTGGCTGCGATGGCATGGATGGCATTCTGGATGGCGTTGAGGGCTTTGATACGGCTCTGGCCGAAGACCTCATGCTTCTGACTCCGTTCGCTGCCGATGCGGACGATGCTAAAACCCAGGCTTTTGTCGCTGCTTACGAGGAAGCTTACGGTGAAACCCCGAACCAGTTCGCTGCTGATGCCTATGATGTCATTTACAGCATCTATCAGGCTGTCCAGTCTGCCAACATCACGGGCGACATGAGCGCCAGCGATATTTGCGAAGCTCTCAAGGCAGAGTTCACCAGCATGACCTTTGACGGCCTGACTGGCACCGGCATGACTTGGGATGCCTCCGGCGCTGTTTCCAAGGCACCTAAGGCTGTTGTCATTAAGAACGGTGCCTACGCGGCCATGTGATTTTCTCAAAAGCAACTATTTTCTGATTGAACCAATGGGGGCCGCTGGAAGCCTGCACTTCCGGCAGCCCCTGTTTTGCTTTTGATGAAGCAGGACGATGTAGGAAGAAAAATCTCAGAAAATGCCGCTTTTGTGCATTTTGTGCCTTGTACTGCGGAATAAGTTGTGTTAATATTATATACATATTTTATTTTTCTGTCGCGCTCTTTTTTCTGAATGGCGGGGCAGGGGAAACATAGAGTGAGGTGTTCTGCGCAATGCAATTCTTATCCTACCTGATCAATGGTATCAGCCTGGGCAGCGTTTATGCACTGATCGCATTGGGCTATACCATGGTTTACGGTATTGCCAAAATGTTGAACTTCGCCCACGGCGATGTAATCATGATTGGCAGCTATGTCATCTTCTTTGCATTTAGCACTTTCGGTATGAATCCCATCCTTTCGGTGATTCTGGCCATGATTGTGTGCACCATTCTTGGTGTCACGATTGAACGCTTGGCCTATCGTCCTCTGCGTGAAGCACCTTCTCTTGCTGTTCTTATCACTGCCATCGGTGTTTCTTATCTGCTTCAGCAGGTGGCTCAGCTGCTCTGGAGTTCCAACCCCAAGAACTTCAAGTCGGTTGTCAGCCTTTCTCCTGTTACACTCTTTGACGGCCAGCTTATTATTTCTGCGGAGACAATCGTAACCATCGCGGTCTGTATCATCATTATGATTGCACTGACGGCCTTTATCAATCACACTTCTACGGGTCATGCAATGCTGGCGGTTTCTGAGGACCGCGGCGCAGCACAGCTGATGGGTATTAACGTCAACGCCACCATTTCACTTACCTTTGCCATTGGTTCGGCATTGGCCGCAGTGGCGGGTGCGCTGATGTGCTCCTCTTATCCGACACTGATGCCTACCACTGGTTCGATGCCCGGCATCAAGGCATTCGTGGCTGCTGTTTTTGGAGGCATTGGTTCCATTCCGGGAGCTTTCCTGGGCGGTATCCTCCTGGGCATTATTGAAAACCTCAGCAAGGCATATATCTCTACCCAGCTGTCCGATGCCATCGTGTTCCTCGTTCTGATTGTCGTTCTGATCGTGAAGCCCACGGGTCTGCTCGGCAAGAAGGTTAACGTGAAAGTGTAAGGTGATCGATATGGCTATGACAAAATGGAACAATATTAAAAAGTCAACCAAGAGCAATCTGATCACTTTTGGCATCGTTATTGGATTTTATCTGCTTGTTCAGATCCTTTCCGCCGCCGGCGTGATGACAAACTCTTTTGCCGGTCAGCTTGTTCCCATCTGCGCCTATGTTGTGATGGCAATTTCTCTGAACCTTGTGGTTGGCTTCCTTGGCGAACTGAGTCTCGGTCATGCAGGCTTCATGAGCGTCGGAGCTTTCTCCGGAACGCTTGTCTGGGTTTCCCTGTATGATACAGTTCCCCATTGGCTGGCGCTTATCCTCGCGTTCGTGGTTGGCGGTCTTGTTGCGGGTCTTTTCGGTTTCGTGGTCGGTGTTCCGGTTCTTCGCCTTTCCGGTGACTATCTGGCAATCGTGACGCTGGCGTTCGGCGAAATCGTCAAGAACTTCATGAATGCCGTTTACCTTGGCGTAGATTCCAACGGTCTGCATTTTTCTCTGAAGGATTCAAACTCCCTTGGCCTCGAGCCGGATGGAAAAATCCTCATCAACGGTGCCATGGGCATTACCGGAATCAAAAAGGCCTCTACTTTTACAATCGGTTTTGTTCTCGTTCTCATCACCTTGATTGTTGTGCTGAACCTGATTAACTCACGCTCCGGCCGCGCGATTTCTGCCATTCGTGATAACGAAATTGCCGCCAAGAGCGTTGGCATTAACATCACTCGTTATAAGCTGATAGGCTTTGTGACCTCTGCTGTGTTCGCAGGTATGGCAGGTGTGCTGTACAGCTTGAACTTCTCCTCCCTTGTGGCAAAGAAGTTTGACTATAACACCTCGATCAACATCCTCGTCTTTGTTGTTCTGGGCGGCATCGGTTCGATCCGCGGTTCTGTGATTGCGGCAGCTATCCTGACCGTTCTGCCCGAGATGCTCCGTGGTCTCAATGATTACCGGATGCTGATTTACGCCATCGTTCTGATCGTGATGATGATCTTTACCCGCAACCCCAAGTTGGTTGCATGGCGCAAGCAGTTCACGGATAAGGTGAAGGCACAGTTCGTCAAATCCAAAGACAAGTCTAAAAAATCCAAGGGGGTGGCGTAAATGGCACTGCTGGAAGTCAGCAATCTGGGCATTGCGTTCGGCGGTCTGCAGGCCGTTGCGCAGCTTGACCTTAAAATTGAAAAGGGCCATCTTTATGGTTTGATTGGCCCTAATGGTGCAGGCAAGACGACCGTCTTTAATATGCTTACCGGCGTCTATAAGCCCACCGAGGGCAATATTGTCCTGGACGGTCGTGACATTACCGGTGCGACGCCTGAAACCATCAGCAAAGCGGGCATTGCGCGTACATTCCAGAACATTCGTCTGTTCAACGATATGACGGTTTTGGATAATGTTAAGGTTGGCCTTCATAATCAGGTCAAATACAATATGTGGACCGGCATTCTCCGTCTTCCCGCTTACCGCGAGAAGGAACATGAGATGGACCGCCGCGCTATGAAACTCCTCAAAATCTTTGACCTCGACAAAGAAGCCAATTACAAAGCCAGTCAGCTTCCTTACGGCAAGCAGCGCAAGCTGGAAATTGCCCGCGCTCTGGCAACGAACCCGAAACTGCTGCTGTTGGATGAACCTGCCGCCGGCATGAACCCCAACGAGACGGAAGAACTCATGCAGACGGTGCGCAGCGTCCGTGATCAGTTCGGCATTGCTGTCCTGCTCATCGAACACGATATGAACTTCGTTATGGGTATCTGCGAGGAAATCACGGTACTGGATTACGGCCGCGTGATTGCCCATGGCGATGGAAAAACCATCCGCAACAACCCGAAGGTCATTGCGGCATATCTGGGAGGTGACTAAGATGGCTGAGCTGCTTTCTGTCAAAAATCTGAATGTATATTATGGCTCTATCCACGCCATCAAGAATGTCTCTTTTCATGTCGATGAGGGCGAAATTGTTACCCTGATTGGTGCCAATGGTGCCGGCAAGACTACAACCATGCACGCCATTTCCGGCCTGCTTAAGCCGTCCAGCGGTGAGATTGACTACTGTGGTCATGTCATCAGCAAGATGGAACCGCACAAGATCGTTCGTCTTGGTCTGGCTCAGGTTCCGGAAGGCCGTCGCGTTTTCAGCGGTCTGACCGTTCAGCAGAACCTACAGATGGGAGCTTATACCCGCAAGGACGGCAAGGAAGCTATTCAAAATGACTATGATATGGTCTTTGATCTCCTGCCGCGTCTGAAAGAACGCCGTAATCAGCCTGCCGGAACTCTTTCCGGCGGCGAGCAGCAGATGCTGGCTGTCGGCCGCGCTCTGATGTGCAAGCCCAAGATCCTTCTTCTGGATGAGCCTTCCATGGGTCTTTCTCCGCTGCTGGTCAAGGAAATCTTCAAGATTATCCGTGACATTAACCGAAACGGCGTGACGGTTCTGCTTGTTGAACAGAATGCAAAGATGGCTCTGGACATTGCTAACCGCGCCTATGTCCTTGAAACCGGCTCCATCAAGATGGAGGGCGAAGCGACTGAGCTCGCCAACAATATTGAGGTTCGCAAAGCCTACCTTGGCTGCGAATAAGCTGAATGTAAAAGAACGCCTGCTCCGCAATGTGCGGAACAGGCGTTGTTTGCATAAAAGCCAATAATTTGAGCAGAGCAGAAAATCGCGAAAAACTTGTGAGCCTTGACGGCATTCTGGTAAATCTGTGATACAATATTTAAAAATATATGAGGTTTCCAATATGTTCCATAAACACGACATCAAACGAAACGCCTGTCAGCTTTTCGGCGGGCAGGCCAAGCGCGGCTATGACTGGTGGTGGCACAGCTTTACCGCAGTCAGTGAAGCCACCGGGGAAAAACGCTCCTTCTTTATTGAATACTTCCTATGCAATCCTGCGCTCGGTGCGGATAAACCGATACTGGGGCAGCTGCCGGAAAATAAGAGGAATGGAGTCCGTCCCTCATACTTTATGGTCAAGGCAGGCGCGTGGGGAGAGGGAGGCGCCCAGCTGCACCGCTTTTTCTCCTGGAAAGAAACCGAGGTGGATTATGGTGCGCCCTATCAGGTGAAGGCGGGGGATTGCTATGCAACAGAAACTCGCCTGCAAGGCTCCGTCACTGTCACTGCCGAGGAAGCCGCCGCTCATCCGGAATGGATGTGCGGGTGTGGCAGTATGTGCTGGGATTTGAAAGTGGATAAGCTGATTCCTTTCAATGTGGGCTATGGAGCCAGTGCGCCCATGCGCAAATTGCAGCTGTTTGAAATGTTCTGGCATGCTGAGGGCATGAAAACCGCCTATTCCGGGTATGTAGAATGGAACGGTGAGCGGTATATCGTTACCCCGGAAACCTGCTTCGGCTATGCGGATAAGAACTGGGGCAAAGATTTCACTACACCCTGGCTCTGGCTTTCCTCCAACAACCTGACGAGTGAAATCACCGGCAAACGTCTTGAAAACAGCGTCTTTGATATCGGCGGAGGACGTCCCAAAGTCGGCCCTATCGCGCTGAAAGGCAAGCTTCTTTCCGCTTTCTATTACGAGGGGAAAGATTACGAGTTCAACTTCTCCAAATTCTGGACCTTCACGCGGACAAAATACTGCGGTTGGGAAACCGAGGATACAGTTCACTGGCAGGTTGAGCAGAAGACCTGGCGCAACCGTATGGTAACAGAAGTATCTTGCAAGAAAAAGGATATGCTCCTTGTCAATTATGAAGCGCCTGACGGTTCCAAACGTCATACGCGCCTTTGGAACGGCGGCAACGGCGTCGGAACCGTGGAACTGTATCACGATAGCAAACTTATCGACCGCATTCATGCAGAGAATATTGGCTGCGAATACGGCGAATATGACGCGATTTCTCCGTACATAAAGAAAAATGTATAAATGAAAGGGAATATGATGAACAGAACACTGATTGTTATCGACATGCAGAACGACTTCATTGATGGTTCTTTAGGAACGACGGAAGCACAGAAAATTGTTCCCGCTGTCCGTGAAAAGATTGCCCAGTATCGTAAGGCAGGGAATACGGTCATTTTCACACGGGATACCCACGAAGAAAATTACCTGGATACCCCTGAGGGAAAGAAATTACCTGTCAAACATTGTATTCGTGGCACCCATGGCTGGGAAATCGAGGCGTCCTTGGACACAACGGGGTGCCAAATTATAGATAAGCCCAGTTTCGGCTGGACAAGATGGTCAGAGCATAATTTTGAGGATATTGAGCTGGTGGGACTTTGCACGGATATTTGTGTTGTTTCCAACGCACTGATTCTCAAAGCGCTTTTCCCGAACTCGAACATTTCCGTGGATGCATCCTGCTGCGCAGGTGTTACGCCGGAAACCCACCACGCTGCACTGGAAACTATGAAAATGTGCCAGATTGATATCTGCAACGAATAACAAACGCAAACCGCCTGCCGGAAATCAGTTGACCGGCAGGCGGTTTGTGTTATAGTTTGTCTTGATCGTTTATACGATTTTGTGCTTGAATTTGCTGTGAGATAAGCTGTATAGAATATAGGCAATAAAGCAATAAAGGAAAATCGTTCCTCCAAAGAGCATGAAGACTATTTCAGACACAAAAACAAGACTATACAACCACAATGAGGTCAACTGGAAAACAACACCCCAAAGAATTGCGGCAGCAGCAAAAACAATAGAGATGAATACTCCGGGCTTTAAAAGGTAAAAGATTAAATGAACACAAATCCCTTTGATCATCCACTTTTCTGCGCCATAGAGATAAATGATTTGGGCATAAATGCGAAGTTCCAATAAACTATAAATAGAGAAAAATATCACCAGAATTGGACAAATCCATGCAAACACAAAAGAAACCATAACAATGCCTTGTTTTGCATTTGTGAGGAATGACGCTGTAGAATTAAAGCCTTGCCTGGATAGGGCTCCTATCAGAATGGTAAAATCCATGCAAAGAATTAACATACTGACACAAAGCCTGCTTTTGGGCAGATTCTTCTGCGAATCTATGAAAATCCTGGACAAGGTTTTTACTGAGTTATTCGGGGTCTTTATCATTATTGATAAGCTCCTGCTCTATGGTAAGTTTCAGCTGTCTTTTGGCGGTCACGCTTGTAATTACGAGCAATGCGAGCCCTAAAATCAAAGTCCAGCCATTGAGTGAATAGACAGAGAAAAGATATTGAAATAGTGAATGCTCGGCAATTCCAAGCAGCAGCTGTGATATGATAAGAACCACCAAAAACAGCACTATGAAAAGGCCGAGGAAATGCGCAATGAAAAGCTTTTGAATCGAAGCGCAATCCTGACCCAGTATATAAAAAAGAACGATAGAGTCCTGCTGTTTTTTCAAAAGTTTTCTTATTGTGTTCTGTAAAAATACCAGCAATATAATGAAACCAACAAGACAGAAAACGAAACAGACCGAAAAAACAAGTACAATTTCTACCGGATAAATCGTCATAGCCGGATTGGCTTCGATTTGCGCATCATTCAGAACTTTTTGTATGATTGGCATATCTTCTCGATGAGCAACCACGACCATTGTGTTTTCTGGTGTTTCTACGCGTTTGCCATCGTAATATACGGTGACACGTCCATCAGGATAGAGGGTATTGGAACACATTCCAACAGTGGCTGTAGAAGCAATAATTTCATTTGGCCCAAAAACAGCGGAACCGTTTTTGAATTTATCATAAACACCTACAACGGTTAAGTTGATTGCAGTTGACTCCGCGGGAATTGTTATTTGCTTTCCCAATAGAGCCTTCCCGCTTACCTTTTTACTGTTGGATAAGACAAGATAGGATGGCACTAAAACTTCGTCGGTGCGGGAAAAATCAAGGGCGTCCCCTTGGATAATATGAATATCGGAAACCTCTGTCATTCCAACAAAACAAACCTCTTGGGTGATTGGATTGCCGTTTTTACCGACACAATTTATTTGTGCATCTGTAAATATAAACCACGCATCATTAGGAAAAGTACCTTCGATACGAGAAGTTTGTCCTTTCAAAACCTCGTTTACCGTTTCCAAATTCTTTTCGATACTAAGTGTGCGGTTGCAAGGATCATTATAGTACATCTGATATGTATACTTTATCGTATAATAGGAGATTGAACCCGAAATGACCATTAGGAATATGAGAAACAAACAGGCAACCGAGGTGAAAACTTTCGTTGGCAGCGTTCCCCAAACGGCTTTATCAAGCTTGTTCCACATTAAGAAACGTTGGGACATATTACCTCCTGGCTTTATACCTGCTGCAAATTCAAAATGGTATCAGAATAGTTTGCAACGGTATGACTATGTGTGGCAATGATAATGCACGCTTTTGCTGTATCTTTGTATTGCTGCAGCCGGTTAATGATGAACAGTTCCGTTTCAGAATCCAAATTCGCAGTTGGTTCGTCTAAAATTAGGATTTTGGGCGTGCGAATCATCGCCGCTGCAATGGCAACACGTTGTTTTTCTCCGCCGGAAAGCTGAGAAATCCCTGAATCCGCCAAATGCGAAATATTCAGGTATTCCATCATTTTTAATGCTCTTTTTTGGCTTTCGGCCATCGGCTTTCCCAAAAGTAAAAGCGGCAGAGCTACATTATCCTTTGCGCTTAAAGAAGAAAATAGGGGAGTGTTTTGCATTTGCAGCCCCAGAACATTTTTTCTAAATACTGTGCCGCCATCCGTGTAGATAGATTTTCCGTTCCAGGCGACTTCCCCGTCAAACGAACCATCCAATCCGGACATAATACGAAGCAAGGTGCTTTTTCCGCAGCCGGATGGTCCCACAATCGCGTGAATCTGATTAGAAGCAAATTGCTGGTTAAACGAGCGGAAAACGCACTTTGGGCCATACGACTTATTTATATTTGAAAGCGTGAGCAAATTCATAATCAAACTCCATATTATAGTTGTATGCTCAATCGTACAACAACTCGGACCTCTTGAAAGGAAATCGAGGAATCCGAGTATTCAATGTTTCTCAAGAATACTGTTCTCCAACGTCCGCAAATTTTTCAATCACCGTTTCATCTGCGGGCAGTGTAAGCTGGGCTTTGTCGGCCATGAAACAGGCTTTTGCTGTCTCCATGCGGGAATCTGAGGCAGCCATAACAAACACCTCGCTGCCGTACTCGCCCAGAATTTGCAGCGCTCCTGCTTGTGAAAGCGGGCAGAACTCAATTTGATTGTCACAGAAGTTCAGCTGGAAAAGGCTGCTTTGTGCGTCACCGCCGGGATTGGATGCAAACCACAACTGAGCGTCATCCGCATACTGTATTTGGGTTGTGATTGGGTCCAATCGCTCATCCTGAATGATTTTCTCCAACGTGTTATCCGCAGCAAAGCGGCAGAGAAAATGGTCTTTTGTGATGTAATACAGCGTATCGGGCAGCGGCGCTTCCAGCCCATCGTTTTGCTGCCAGGAGTACAGCAGGGTGCAGGTTCCATCCGCCGGGCTGACCATAATCAGTGTGTGCGTTTGGGACGCTATTGTGGCACGCTCATCATCCTGGCTGTTGGATTGCGCAATCATTTTAATAACAGGTTGGTGATTCACGCAGCCGGAAAGGAAATACGCCGTCCCCGCCGGCACATCGGCGTGCCAAAGTTCATCACAAACGCCGCTGTTCAGATCAATTCTCTCAAGAGCCTGCTCAATCTGTAATGTTTCTTTATACACCCGCGTGACAAGCGTATAAATGTACCCACTGTCAACACAGAAGGCCTCATACAGTGTTTCATTTGGGGCAAATTCATTTAGAACTCGCCGGTTGCTCCCGTCTAAATTTGCGATTTCAATCAGGGCAGGCTTCTGTACCTGTCCCGACAGACCCATATAGCAATATATCAGCTGTCTGTTATTGCTCACAATGCGCGGAATGTTGTTGGCATCGCCAAACCATGCCGTACAGGTATCACTGTGGTGCTGACAGTTGATTTCATTACAGACTGGAGTGGATTGCCTAGTTCTGTAATCGTAGAAAACCAGACAGCCGCTCCAATCATCATAATAAGAAACAGAATAAAAGCCGTCCTCGGTTTCTGCACCCTTGGCACAATTTGTAAAGCTCAAATCGCTTTGCGAGGTGTTTGTGATAGGGTCAGCAGCAATAGACGAAGAGGGCGTGGGTACGGTTGAGGTAGGTGCAGGAGAAGATTGGGAGGCTACATGACGAGAGTTACAGCCAAACAAAAGGGCCGTGCAAATAAGAAGAAAAATAACGAGACTGTTTCTTTTCATTGCTCAAACCAATGTTATTTAAGAGAATTTGTGTTCTTTAGTTTCAATATATCCTATATTGCTTTTTTCGTCAATAATAAGAAACGTGTTGGTAACTGAAATTCCAGGTTAGAGTCAAAACTTTGTGGATATGCACAAGTCACATAGTCTTCTTTTGGAGAAAACTCCCAGAATCAATTTTCTCAAAAGTCCCGTCCGCCAACGTCCGCAAATTTTTTAATCGCCGCTTCTTCTGCGGGCAGTATAAGCTGGAAATTGTCGGTCATGAAACAGGTTTTTGCTGACTCCATGCGGGAATCTGAGGCAGCCATAACAAACACCTCGCTGCCGTACTCGCTCAGAATTTGCAGCGTTCCTGTTTGTGAAAACGGGCAAGCCGGATGCGGTGTTTCCGGAAAGCATAGACCAAGACAGCGAAGAAGGTTTTTGTGATGAAGAAAGTACTTTAATATGAAAACACACTGGCAGATAAAATAATCCGTCTGCCAGTGTGCTTATTGCTGATTAATGAACGCTATTTAAGCCTTTTGTGATGCCAACAGTTCCCGGTTGGCTTTCTCTACATTCAGTTTAGTCAGCAGGAAGGTGACCAAACCGCAGAAAATCATGGGCAGCCACAGATACATAACATTCAGCATAGTCAGAACGGAGTCGGGCTGAACAGCAACGCCTCCCTCGATAAAACCGCTGGCGGCCAGCAGCCAACCGGAGATGGCGGTGCCCAGTCCGCCGCCAATCTTGACGCCCAGAGAGGTGCAGGAGTACATGGTGCCATCAATACGCTTGCCGGTAGTCAAGTATGTATAGTCAGAAGCGGAAGCAATCACGGCATTCAAATCTCCCTGCAGCGGACACATACCCAGAGAAGCTACAGCGGTGAAAACAAGCATCATGGGAACACTTCCGGCATAAGCGGCCACAAGAACCAGGATCCTCGAAACGGTAGCCACTGCGTAGCCCATGTAGTTGATTTTATACATGCCGCCCAGTTTGGCTACGATAGTAGGGACCAGCAGCAGACCAATAATCATGGGAATGTTCAGTGCGGTGGCAAACTGGCCCATCAATCCTTTGTCGCCCAGCACATAGGTCATATAGTAAGTGCCAACACCCGTGAAAGCGGAGTACAGCTGAGTCAGCAAATAAACACCAAGAATCAGCAGATAGAACTTGTTTTTGATAAGGAGCTTGGCAGCTTCGCGAATGGTATACTTTTCAGCGGGGGCGCTGGAGCTCTCTTCGGCTTCATTTTGACTTTCGGGAAGTTCCTTCACGGACAGAACGGCAATGGTATTGGAAATAATGCCGATGATGACATAGATGAATGCCACAATTCTCCACGCGGCAGCATCGCCGCCAAAATGCTCAACGGCACCAAACGTGATAGCCTGGATGATTGTGCTGGTGGTGAATGCAAAGACAAAACGCAGAGAGCCCAGCTGTACACGTTCGTTCTCATTTTTTGTGATCAGGGCGGTCAGAGCTGAGTAAGCAATGTTGTTTGCCGTGTAGAAGCCGGCGTTCAGCATTACATAAAAAATGAAGAAGAAGGCATACTGTGCGGTCTTGCCCCACTCGGTCGGGATGGCAAAAATAGCGAACAGGCAGACGCCGCAGCCTAAATACGGCCACAGCATCCAGGGACGAGCCTTGCCCATTTTGGTGTGGGTCTTGTCAATGAGAGAACCAAAGATGAGGTCAGAGATGCCATCAAATATTTTGGCAACAGCCATCAGGGTGCCAACAATACCGGAGTTCAAACCAACGGTATCAGTCAGGTAAATCATTACAAAGAAGGTCAGGAATGCATAGACAACATTGCCGGCGATGTCACCCGAGCCGTACCCAATCTTGTTGTACCACTTTAAATATCTCTTTTCGTTCATGGTGGTTCTCCTTTTTTAATATGCTTGCATAAAAACTTCTTCGGCCGCTTGCAGCGGAAACTGGTGCGGCACTCTAAATTGAAGAGCCGATGCAGGGGACGGACCCAAAATCACTTGATTTCGGGGATAATTTTGATTTCAAAATCGATTGTCTCTTCGTTTAGGGCGTACTCTCTTCTCAATACGGGACCGCAGCTTGCAGAGCCGATGCCGTTCTGGCGATAGTCAAGACACAGCACAGTACTTCCGCAGTTTTCCAGTTCGTAATTGTGGCACTTTGCCGTGAGTTCTTCCTGAGTAAAATGAGAAACGTTGAAGCTAAAAGGCTCCAGACCAACAGCAGTAATCCGAAGAGTTTCGTCTTCCAACATCACATAGTTGCAGCCGCCGTGGGCGCCATTCTCCTGCGGACGAATATAATCTTCCTGCAAACCCTCAACGGTGTCGGAATAGATACCATGGGAAACGGCATGGCACTTGTCCGCATAGTTTTCAGTGGGACCGAGACCGTAATAGGTAACCTGTTCCAGCGATTCAGGGACAAACAGACGCAAACCAAATCTGGGCAGTTCAGGAAATTCCATGTTGCGCTTTGCCAGGATGTTGAAGGTAATCGCTCCGTTGATTCCAACAGTCCAATCCACCTCGATATTCATGAAACGCTGGACGGAGATGGCCGCGATGGAAACGTCAGAATGGATACGGACCTCGCTGTCTGCTGCCAGCGTGCGGGTCATATAGGCACGGGTAATTGCTTTATCGTAGTGAGCGGCCATCCATTCCAATTTCAGCTTCCGGTCGTTGTCGGTAGGCGCTCTCCAAATATTCAGGCTCATGGGCTTGTCTAACAGTTCTCTGCCTTTAAAGACCATAGAACAGAAACTGCCAACAGTCTTGTCGTAGCGGTAAGTGAAATCTCTGGAGAAGACAATCAGGTAGCGTTCACCGTCCTCCACTTTCAAGCTGTCCTCTGACAGTTCTTTCTTTGTCCAGATAGCCAGAGCTTTCTGGTTCCTGCCATCCACAGACGCTTCCAATGGAATCTCATCGAAGCCAAGCAGGAACCCGGCGGGACGGAGCGGTTCGTCATGTTTCAGCTGATAAATCAGCTTCAGGTAGCTGCGGCCTTTGGCGGGAACCTGAAAATTCAGCCGAATGGTGCCCTCAGCGTGGGGCAGGATGGCGGGAACACGGTCGACACTGCCGCTGTCAATAATCGCCCCATCACAGTTCAGTTCATAGCGGATGGACAGGTAGTTGTTCACGGAGACGAAGTCCATGTAGTTGTGCAAGGTCACAATGCCAGTTTCGGGATCAAACGCCTTCACACGAACAGGGCGATGGACGTTCTTGAACTCCATAACACCGGTGTGAGGACGACGGTCAGGATAAACCAAACCGTCCACACAGAAGTTGCCATCGTGGGGGTATTCACCATGATCGCCGCCATACCAGTACATAGCCTTGCCATTGGGCGCATCGCCCTTGTAAACAGCGTGGTCACACCATTCCCACACGAAGCCGCCGCTCATGCACTCGTTCTTTTGAATGAACTGCCAGTAATCTTCAAGGTCTCCGGGGCCATTGCCCATGGCATGGGAATACTCGCACATCAGGTAGGGCTTGTCCGGGTTGGAATCCACATACTCCTGCAAGGTCTCAATAGAAGGATACATATTGGAGTAGAGGTCAATGTTCGAAAAGTCGTACTTTCGCTTGCGGCTGCGGTATTGCGCGGATTCGTAGTGGGTCAAGCGGGTGGGGTCAAAGTGCTTGGTCCAGGCCAGAGCCGCTTCGAAGCAGCAGCCGTAGGCGCTTTCGTTGCCCATGGACCAACAGATAACGCTGGGCCGATTTTTATCACGGATGACGCAGCGTTTGGTTCGGTCGAGAGTGGCTTCAAGGAAATCGGGGTTATCGGCGAAGGGCTCATTCCAGTGCTCCACATGGTTTTCCCAAAGTTCATTCTCGGAACAATACATTTCAGCGGCACCATGGCTCTCGTGATCAGCCTCATCAATGACCATAAAACCATACTGGTCACAAAGCTGATAGAACATTGGTGCGTTGGGATAGTGGGAAGTGCGAATGGCATTGAAGTTAAACCGCTTAATCATTTCAAGGTCACGTTTCATATGCCAAAGGGGAATCACAGGCCCGGTGACGGGGTCCGAATCATGACGATTGACGCCGCGGAATTTGATGGAACTTCCGTTGAGGTACACTTTGTTGTTTTCAATATGAATCTCACGGAAGCCCCAACGGTCCGTGATAACTTCATTGGGAGTTTCTAAAACGAGCGTGTACAGGTAGGGCTGCTCTGGATTCCAGAGTGTAGGCTCCTTTACCCGCAAGAATGCCTGGTGCGTAAAATTTGTGCCGGATTCATAAACCTTGCAGCTTCCTTTGGCAACCAATTTCTTGTCGGCATTCAGCAGCTTGATAGACACCGGAGGAACTTCTTCGGTGAATGTGAAGCGAATCCGCAGGGTCGCCTCTTGTCCTTCCATGCTGTTCGTGACAAAATAGTCCCGGATATGGCTTTGGGGACGTTTCAGAATGTACACATCTCTGAAAATTCCGGAGGTGCGGAATTTATCCTGGTCCTCCAAATAGCTGCCATCGCACCATTTCAGAACCAGAACGGCCAGCGTATTTTCTCCCTCTGTTACCTTGTCGGTGATGTCAAATTCTGCGGTTGAGTGAGAAACCTCATTGTAGCCCAGATACTCTCCGTTCAGCCATGCGTACAGACAGGAGTCTGCACCTTCAAAATTCAGGTAGGCTCTGGGGGCGTCCA
Source organism: Oscillospiraceae bacterium (assembly GCA_029006135.1). Taxonomy (GTDB): domain Bacteria; phylum Bacillota; class Clostridia; order Oscillospirales; family Ruminococcaceae; genus Gemmiger. The sequence continues at coordinate 90,245 of JAQXGE010000045.1, forward strand.
TATCAGGAACATAGTTGAATTTGGTGACATAGCAGCCGCAGGGGTTTTCGTAGGGAACATAAGGAGGATCCGCCGGAAAAGGATACCGAATGTTTGTGTACTGGTGATGATCATAGCCGTGGTTCTGCCAGACGCTGGGCACCGGAATGGTGTCAAAATCATCGGTGTTGAAGCCCAACGCGTAGAATGGCTCGGTTAGATCGTGGACATTGGAATAATACTTGAATTTCCAATCGCCGTTTAGAAGCTGGAAGCGATCAGAGTTTTCTCTGTGTTCTACCAGATCATCCCGCTGGCTTGATGACGGAATGTAGTAGGCGCGCTTGGACAGGGTTCCTTCGTGGGTTATTTGCAGATTTTCATAGTTTGCCGGTACAATCATGGCGTTGACCCTCCTTACAAATTTCATCTATATTGTAGAAATATTTTTTGATAAATTGAATAAACAGGATTAGACAAAACATACACTTTTTGGTACAATACAGAAAACGATATGAACGTTTTGACACGTTTTTTCTGCTGGTCTGTATTAGAAAATGCTGGTTTTGACAGGTTGCACAATATAGATGACGGAGGTTTGTACGATGTACCTAAATTCGGGTTACCTGAACAATTCAAGAGTCCCAATCAAAGATAAGTCCAAGCCTTTGATTGTTACAAGCTGCGGAACGTATCGCCTAAAAGCGGAAGAAAAACTTCCGACCTGGCGCCCGCGCGGACGGTTGGATTATCAGCTCTTGTATGTGGCATCCGGAAAAGCACACTTTTATATTGAGGGAGAGGACAGAGAGGTGCGAGCCGGACATATGGTCATCTTTCTGCCACGGCAGGAACAGCACTATGAATATTACGGAAAAGATAAGACAGAAGTTTATTGGGTTCACTTTACAGGCGGTGATGTAAGGAACATCCTGCGCAAATTTGAAATCCCTTTGGATGAAAATGTGTTCTACTGCGGCAGTTCTGCCAGCTATTCGGCTTTATTCAAGGAAATGATACATGAACTTCAATCTCGACTTGTCGGTTATCCGGAAATGCTTGAAATGTATTTGCGGCAGCTGCTTTTGCTGGTTCAGCGCACACGCCAGGAAAAAGAACCCAACATGAGTTCTTATTTGCGGGACGAAATGGAATATGCCAGAAGATATTTTATTGACCATTACAACGAGCCCATTAACATTGATGATTTTGCACAATCCCGCAATATGAGTGTCAGCTGGTTTATGAGAAATTTCAAACAGGCAACGAAAGTGTCTCCAATGCAGTACATTCTGAATATCCGCATGAAGAATGCGGTTTCGCTTCTGGAAACCACAGAGTATAATGTGACAGAAATTGCTGCGATTGTTGGGTATGACAATCCGCTTTATTTCAGCCGAGTTTTCAAAAAAATGAATGGTGTTCCTCCTTCCGATTACAGGAAAAAATAGCACAGCGCGTCTGATTCCAAATAATTTATTTTACCCGGCGGATTCGAGATAAAATAACAGCCCGGCAGATGGACGATTCCATCTGCCGGGCTGTCTATTCCTATTCATGTTTTCTTTTGCCGGAGCGCAGGGCGCCATTATATGGCTCCTTCCGGCGGGCGGTCGGCGTCGGACAGGGGACGGGTGAGAGAAGTGAGCAAATTTGCATATATCGCACTGCCTCGCGCAATAAACTGATTGCGCACCTGCTCTGCGGTGAGAATATCCGGCATTGTGAGCTGAAGGCGGAAAGCGTCCGCCCCCTGGGCTTCATCGCCGATGACGCAGGTTACCTGATAATGATCACCGACCTTTTCTATCGTCGCGTGGTTCTGCGCTGCCTTGTGAACCCAGCTCTGAATACGAATCACGGCAAGAATTGCATTCTCACGCACACTGCGGGGAAGATCTTCCGAAAGCGTATCCGCAACAATCGCGCCTTTTTTTGTGATGACGTATCCTTTGGAGGTCTGTGCGGCGAGGTCCTGACTTTCCAGCTCAGACAGTGCATTCGCAAATTCAAAGTAGTTGACCAGTTCCTCCTGCAAAAGAGCGCCCTGCATAGCCTCCCGCGTAACTGGCCCGGCTGTCTTAATCAGGTAGCAAAGGAGGATGCGAATCTCGGTGCTGTCTGTAAGACCGCCGAGCTTGACACCACCGGTGAAGGCATCTGCCATGAAAATCACTTCCCGAATTTTTAATCTTTGACTATATTATACAAAAACCGGGACAAAGTTACAAGGGTAAACCCGCATAATTCTAACAGCAAAACCACCGTCAAAATACCGTTTCAATCTGTTTGCGGCTTTGCGGAGTAGAGTAAATCCAGCGTTTGATTCGCCCTCGCGTCACGAAATAATGAGGCTCGAAACGTAAGGTCTGATTCAAATTTTTATTGACAATCACGAGCTTTATCTTCATTTTATCCGGGAGAATGCTTTTGATGTAGACGCTGACTGCACGGCCCGGCCGCAGAGAGGGATCCGGCTCTGCAAGACCGGCAAGGTTGGGGGCAATCTCCACAAACACACCGTAATCCTCTACGCTGCGGACAATCCCCACAACCGTCTCGCCTGCGGCAAAACAGGCAGCGTTTTCGCTCCATGTCCCAAGGAGCTCCCGCAGCGTCAATACGATTCGTCCCTGCTCATCCCGATTCTTGATGGCACACAGAAGCTGCTGGCCAACTTCCACCCGGTCGGCCGGTGTGGAAATCCGAGAAACCGAGAGACAATCAATCGGAAGCAATGCGGAGATACCACATCCAACATCGCAGAACGCGCCAAAATTTTCGATATGCGTCACGGTGCAGGGGATGACCTGGCCGTTTTCGAGGGGATCCAAGTATTCTTCCCGGCAGGCACGCTGCGCGGCGGCACGGGAAAGAAGATAAGCGGTGTCCCCGTTTTCTTCTTTTGTGGTGCCGGTTATGACAAAGCAGGTCGGGCGGCCGACTCGAGTCAAAACCGCAATATCTTTAATCGTTTCTCCCGGACCAACGTCCAGACACTCCTCGTATGGCATATACGCTCTGTGGCCACACAATTCGAAGCGCAGACGCCGATTGGTGTCAAAGGCAAGGGCGGTGCTTTGCAGCACTTCGCCAGTGGTGATACAGCGTTCCAGTTCCTCGGGGCGGAGATGGGATGCATTGCGGCAAAGTCCTTCAGCACGGTATTCAAGCATTTGATGGTTCCTCTTTTCTTCAGTTTGGTTTTGCCTATTTGCAAAACGGTCAGGTTGGTATATAATAGGATTGTTGGATGAAAGGCGGTGGAAAAATGGACGTTCAGGTTGGCGATGTAATCATCACAAAGAAACCTCACCCCTGCGGTGACAATCGGTTTGATGTGCTTCGTGTGGGCATGGATTTCAAAATCCGCTGTCAGAAGTGCGGCCATGAAATCATGCTTCCCCGCGTAAAAATTGAGAAAAACATCCGGAAAATCCTGCGCGCCGGGGAAGAATAGCGTAGGCGTGGACCTGTCACATTTTATGTAAGGAGAACCACACCTATGTTTGAAGAATTGCGCGATGTGGAACGCCGGTATGAGGAACTTACCTATCGGATGACTGTCCCCGGTTCCGCGAACGATTCCGCCGCATATGGGCAGTTGATGCGCGACTACAGGGAATTGACCCCCGTTGTGGAGGCTTACCGCACGTATTGCGCCCTTATCCGTGAGATAGAAGAGGAGCAGGAACTGCTCCATGACCCATCAGCGGATCCCGCCTTCACCGATATGGTACAGCAGGAACTGTGCGAAAACAGGAAAAAACTGGAAGCGGCTGAGGAAAATCTGCGTCTGCTGCTTTTGCCGCGGGACAGCAGCGATGAGAAGAGTATAATCATGGAAATCCGCGCCGGTGCGGGCGGGGAAGAGGCGGCACTCTTTGCCCATAGCCTGCACAGAATGTATGCCATGTATGCCGCACACAAGGGCTGGCGCTGTGACGTTATCAGTCTCAATGAAACCGAACTGGGCGGCGGCAAGGAAATTGTGTTTTCCATCGAAGGACCCGGCGCATACAGCCGACTTAAATTTGAGAGCGGCGTTCATCGTGTACAGCGTGTGCCGGAGACCGAAACGCAGGGACGCATCCATACATCAACCGTAACGGTTGCCGTTATGCCGGAAGCTGAAGAAGTCGAATTGGAACTTGACCCGAAAGATCTGCGAATTGACACGTTCCGTTCCTCCGGAGCGGGCGGGCAGCATATCAATAAAACGTCCTCTGCCATTCGTGTAACGCATCTTCCTACCGGAATGGTCGTCGAATGCCAGGACCAGCGCAGTCAGCGGGAAAATAAGGACCGCGCGCTCAAGGTCCTGCGAAGCCGCCTTTTGCAGCAAAAACAGGAGGCCTATGACCGCGAGTATAATGCTAAACGTCAGGGGCAGGTAGGGACTGGTGACCGAAGCGAAAAAATCCGGACCTACAATTTCCCGCAGGACCGCGTGACAGATCATCGTATCGGGCTGACGCTTCGCAATCTGCAGAGCGTTCTGGATGGTGATTTGGACAGAGTCATTGAGCCATTGATTGTAGCAGACAGGGAAGAAAAATTAAAACAACATCAAGAAGGAATTGAACAATGAAAACACAGGTTTTGCCTGTCAATGATGAAAGTATAGCGCTTGCCGCAGAACTTCTCCGCAAAGGAGAGTTAGTGGCACTGCCTACCGAAACTGTCTACGGTATCGCCGCAGACGCGCGCAACGGTGAGGCAGTCGAGAAAATTTTTAAAGCAAAGGGCCGCCCACAGGACAACCCGCTGATTGTTCACATCTGCGGCATGGAAATGCTTGATGGGATTGTTTCGGAAGTGCCGGAACGAGCCAAAAAGCTGGCCGCTGCATTCTGGCCTGGACCGCTCACGATGGTCATGCCCAAAGGCCCGGAAGTTTCGCCTGTGACCTGTGCGGGACTTGATACCGTGGGCGTTCGGATGCCGTCTCATCCGGTGGTTCAGGCGGTTATTCGGGCCAGCGGGGTCGCCTTTGCGGCACCGTCAGCCAACCTTTCCGGCAAACCAAGCCCCACCAATGCGCAGGATACCTTTGCCGATATGGACGGACGCCTGCCGCTGATTCTCGATGGTGGGGAGAGCGCAGTTGGTGTGGAATCTACCGTTGTTGCTGTGACGGGGGAGCACCCCATGATTCTGCGCCCTGGCTATGTCACCAAGGAGCAAATGGAAGAAGTATTAGGCGAAGAAGTTCTCGTCAGCCATGCCATTCTGGAAAAGCTGAAAGAGGGCGAGGTCGCACGTTCCCCTGGCATGAAGTATAAACACTATGCCCCGAAGGCCGAAGTCACCATTGTAAAGGGAACGTTTTCCGCATATACCGATTATGTGCGTCAGCACGCCGCTCCCGGCGTTTGGGCGCTCTGCTTTGACGGTGAGGAGACATCTCTGCCGGTTCCCTGCGTAAGCTATGGACGGGAAAACGATGGCGCCAGTGAAGCACATCGTTTGTTTACCGCTCTGCGGGAACTTGACAAGAATGGCGCTCAGGTGGTCTATGCACGCTGCCCGCGCAGTGATGGCGTCTCTATGGCTGTTTACAACCGCCTGATTCGCGCAGCCGCGTTCCGTGTGGTGGAGGTATAAGTCCATGAAAGTCATTGGAATCACGGGCCGTTCCGGCTGCGGCAAGTCCACTTTGACTAATATGATTCGTGAACAGAAATACCCCTGTGTGGATGCCGATCAGCTTTCCCGCGATATTCTGGAACCCGGGTCCTCTTGCCTTGTTCCGCTTGCAGAGGTTTTTGGCAAGGATATTTTGGATGAGAACGGCGCTCTTCGCCGCCGTATTCTTGCGGACCGCGCCTTTGCAACGCCGGAGGGAACCGCCCGGCTGAATGAAATTACACACCCTGAGATATTTAACCGCCTTGAACAGGCCATTGCTCAGGCTGATGCAGCAGGGGAAGGACTGTTTTTTCTGGATGGCGCCGTGATTGTCGGCACGCCATTTGAAACGCGCTGTGACAAAATTATTTTGATCACCGCCCCCTATGAAGTCAGCGTTCAGCGCATCTGCGCCCGGGACGGGATTTCTCCCGAAATGGCGCGCCGCCGTCTGGACGCGCAGCTTCCTGAAACAACTCTGCGGGAGGCCGCTGATTTCGTTATTGAAAACAACGGAACACTCTCTCAAATGGAACAGCAGTGCCGAGCTTTGCTTGATGCACTGAGAAAGGAGGCTTATGGCCAAGAGAAAACGAAGCCAACGGTCGGGTCATAAGCGGCGGACGTTTGCCCGTATCCTGACGGTGCTGCTGGTGCTGCTTTTGGCAGGTACGCTCCTTTTTACCTGCGGCAGGGATACAATCAGGCGGACCGCCTATCCGCGCAAATACGAGGAATATGTCGAGTATTACGCCGGAAAGTATGACATTGACCCGCTGATTCTGTACAGCTTTATCCGAACGGAAAGCAACTTTAACCCGCAGGCGGAATCACACGCGGGCGCGCGGGGGCTTATGCAGATTACGGAGCAGACCTTCGACTGGATTAAGAGCAAAATCGCTCCGGGCGAGAATCTCACCTTTGATGATCTGTATGACCCGGAGACGAATATCCGCTTTGGCAGTTATTTTGTCAGCTGTTCGCTTGCCCGCTATCATAATGATCTTGCCACAGCCGCTGCGGCTTATCACAGTGGTTGGGGAACGGTGGATGATCTGCTCGGAAAGGCAGACTACTCCTCAAATGGGGAGACGCTAACGGAATTTCCGTACCCGCAGATGCGCCGATATGTCGAAAAGATTACCGGTGCGTATGCGAAATATCGTGAAATATATGCGCCGGAATCCTAACCCCGGCGTAAATTCTAAAGAAACGAGGGAAACAATACTTATGAAATCAACAAAAGAACTGGAGCAGCTGCTCTACAAGAATGAGACCGTAGCAGACAAAACGCCGTCTGCAATTGCCGAAGCAGATGCTTTCTGTGAGGGCTACAAAGAATTCCTGAACCGCGGCAAGACCGAGCGCGAAGTGGTACAGTACAGCGAGGAACTTCTTGTCAAGGCGGGCTATCGCCCCTTTACTGTGGGCATGGAGCTCCATCCCGGCGATAAGGTCTACCACATCAACCGCAAGAAGTGCGTTCTTGCCGCTACCATCGGTACAAAGAGCCTGTCTGAGGGCTTCCATCTGAACATTGCCCATGTGGATGCACCGCGCCTTGACCTGCGTCCGGTACCCCTTTTTGAAAAGGAGGGGCTGGCCTACTTCCGCACACACTATTACGGCGGTATCCGTAAGTACCAGTGGCCCACCATTCCTCTGTCTATCCATGGTGTTGTATATCGTGAGGATGGCAGCTGCGTCAACATCTGCATTGGCGAAAAGGACGATGATCCTGTTTTCACCATCACCGACCTCCTGCCGCATTTGGGCGCTGAGCAGAACAAGAAAACGCTCCCCGAAGGCATCACGGGCGAAAACCTGAATATTCTGCTTGGCTCTCTTCCCATTGAGGATGAGGAAGCCTCCAACCGCGTCAAGCTCCGCGTCCTTGGCCTTCTCAACGAGCAGTACGGCATTACCGAACGCGATTTCACCAGCGCAGAGATTGAGATTGTTCCCGCATTCAAGGCTCGCGATGTGGGTCTTGACCGCTCTATGATTGGCTCGTATGGACACGATGACCGTGTGGATGCTTATCCCGCACTGATGGCGGAAATTGAGACGCAGTCGCCCGCCTACACCAGCGTGTGCGTCCTCACGGACAAAGAGGAAACCGGCTCTGATGGTGTGACTGGCCTGAACAGCATGTACACTTTCCATTTCCTCCGTCAGCTCTGTGAATGTGAGGGCGTGGATTATGTGACGGCTTTCCAGGCCTCCAAGTGCCTGTCTGCTGATGTGACCGCTGCGTATGATCCCAGCTATTCCGAAGCCTTTGAGCCGGATAACGGCACCTATGCGGGCCGCGGTGTTGCCATTTATAAATACACCGGCTCCCGCGGAAAGAGTTCCACCAACGATGCCAGTGCCGAACTGGTCAGCTACCTCACTCGTCTGATGAATAAGAACAATGTTGTTTGGCAGATTGGTGAGATGGGCCGAATCGACCTTGGCGGCGGCGGAACGGTTGCCAAGTATGTGGCTAACCAGGACATCGACACCATTGACATCGGCGTGCCGGTACTTTCGATGCACTCTCCGTTTGAAGTTGTCGCTAAGAGCGATGTATATATGGCATATCGCACCTTTAAAGCTTTCTGCGAGGATGCTGAATAAAATCTGGTTATGAGATTCACCCGCCGGGGGAAACTGCACGCAATTTGCGCGGGCAGTGCCTTGGCGGGTGATTTTTATGGCATTTTCTGACGCAAGGGTTTGAAGCGCATAGAATGACCCGTGTCTTTTTGTACAAAACGAGCAAAAACGCCAAACAATGACGTGTGCGTATGGCATACTAATTGAACAAAAGCTGATTTTTGACTATGTACAAAATGCCGAACTTTAGACTAAAATAGCATTACAGTGATAAGAGGCGCAAAGCTAAGGTTTGATATTTATTCCGCACCTCTTTTTGAAAGGGAGAGATTTGTTATGCCGACTAATAAAGTCGTTCATGCTGCTCAGCGTGCCGCTTTCAGTGCCGCCATTGATGTTGCGATCAACGCGGTTCGCGGAAAGGGCACGGAAAAGCTTTCCGAAAATGCCGTAAAGTTGGTCAATCTGGCCGAGCCGCTGCTGAAGGACCGCTATCCTGCTTATATGTTTGACAAGGCTCGTGAGTTTGTCTCGGATCCTAACGGCAAGTGGATGCAGTTTGCCTATCGTGCTATCAATGAGATTGACCCGCACATCCTCAAGATGAATGCCCTCAACCTTGTGTATGAAGGTATGTTTGCCGGTTACAACTATGTGGAGGAGCTGCGCAAGAAGTACGACTGCAATATGCCGTGGATTCTGCTGTTTGACCCCACTTCTGCCTGCAACCTGCACTGCAAGGGTTGCTGGGCTGCTGAGTACGGCAACAAGCTGAACCTGAGCTATGAGGATATGGATAAGCTTGTCACCGAGGGTGAGGAACTCGGCATCCATTGGTATATGTGCACCGGCGGTGAGCCGATGTGCCGCAAGAATGACCTGCTCAAACTTGCCGCCAAGCACCAGACTTCCGTGTTCCATCTCTTCACCAATGGCACCCTGATTGATCAGGAGTTCTGTGATGAGGTCAAGAAGGTCGGCAACATGGCGTTCTTCCTCTCCGTTGAAGGTCTTGATAAAGCAACCGACGACCGCCGCGGTGAGGGCGTGTTCCACCGCGTCATGGAAGCAATGGACCTGATGAAGAAGAACGGCCTACTCTTTGGCACGTCCATCTGCTATACTTCCGCCAACTACAAGGCAGTTACCAGTGACGAGTTCATGGATACCCTCATTGAGCACGGTGTCCGCTTTAACTGGTACTTCCACTATATGCCCATCGGCGATGGTGCCAATGTTGACCTGATGCTGAACCCCGAACAGCGTGAATATATGGTCCATCGTGTTCGTGAGATTCGTGGCTTCACCGGCGGCAAGCCGATTTTCTGCATCGATTTCCAGAATGATGGCGAGTACATTGACGGATGCATCGCCGGCGGCCGTCAGTATGCCCACATCAATCCCAACGGCGATGTGGAACCCTGCGTCTTTATTCATTACTCCAACGCCAACATTCACGAAAAGAGCCTGCTCGAGTGCCTCCAGCAGCCCCTGTTCAAGGAATACCACAAGGGCCAGCCCTTCAACGAGAATCATCTGCGCCCCTGCCCGATGCTGGAAAACCCGCAGCTGCTTGGTGAAATGGTCAAGCGCAGCGGTGCCCACAGTACCGATTTGCAGCAGCCGGAATCTCCGGAGGATGTTTTCCGCCGTTGCCGCCCCTACGCCACAAACTGGATGCCGACCGCAGACCGTCTGTGGAGTGAGAAACATCCCGGCTATACCGACCCCGAGAACCCCGATTGCGCCGCCTGTGGTGCTTGCACTGCTTCAAAAGACGCTCAGTAAAAATAGCAAATAAAAACGCTTGCCTTTAACCCACTGCGGTTTTAGGCAAGCGTTTTTGTATTTATTGCTGTATAAATGCAATCAGGATTCCCGCATTTTTTTCTGCGCCGCGGAATACACTGAAGAAGGTATATATCACGCGGCAGGGGAGGAATTGCACGTGAAGACTGTCATTTACCTGGATGTTCTGCTTCTCGTCAATTTCCTTGTTGCTTATTTTTTGCTTCTGGCGGCCGGATTGCTTACGGCCCAAAGAGCATCGTTTGGACGAATGATTCTTGGCAGTGTGCTTGCTGCGGCAAGTTCACTGATCTTGTTTGCGCCGGAACTTTCCTATCCCGCACAGGTGGTTTATAAGCTGCTCACAGCGGGAATTATTGTAGGGGCTGCGTTCGGCTTTCACAGGGTTCGTCGCTATCTGGCGGCAACGCTCTGGTATGCGGCACTGAATATTTTATTGGCTGGATTGGCCGTGATGGTTATTCTTCGTACCGGGACCCGAATGATTCAGACCGGGAATCTCACGGTTTATCTGCGGATCTCTCCCGTAATTCTCTTACTGCTCTCCGCTGCGTGCTGCGGCGGTGTTTGGTTTATTTTGCGTTTTATCGGCGGAACTCCTTCACGCACGCAAACGATAGGTGTGCAATTTGAAATCTGCCGCACGACCGTATGCCTTCGAGCTGTGCTTGATACCGGCTGCCATCTAAAAGATCCGATTACCTGTCTGCCCGTATTGCTTATCAGCTGGCCGGACGCGTGCGGGCGGCTGCCAGCTGCTGTCAATGAATATCTTGAAAGCTGGTTTGACGGCACCAGGCCGGACTGTCCGCCGCAGGGTACAAGTCTCAGACTGATTCCCTGTTCAACGGCGGCACAGAACGCCCTGCTGCCGGGCTTTGCCGTAAGCACTATAGGCGTTGTTACAGAAGATGGTGTGCTGGAACTTGGCCGCACAGCTGTTGCTTTTTCGCCGCAGCCCTTTCACGCTGCCGATTATGAAGCATTGTATGGACCAGATTTTCTATAAGGAGGGAGCCCCATGAAACCACTGCAAGAACTTCGCTGTCAACTGGAAAACCTGGTGCTGTATCTGGGCATTAAACCGGAACTCTACTACATTAACGGCCCAGACACACTTCCGCCGCCGCTGACACCGCAACAGGAAAAAGAAGTTTTTGCCCAGCTTGCTGCCGGTGTCCCCGGTGCAAGAGATACCCTCATCACACATAACCTGCGGCTCGTCGTCTACATTGCCAAAAAATTTGAGTCCTCCACTGCCGGTGTGGAGGACATGATTTCAATCGGGACCATCGGACTGATTAAGGCCGTCAACACCTTTGAACCTGACAAAAACATCAAGCTGGCCACCTATGCCAGCCGCTGCATTGAAAATGAGATTTTGATGTATCTGCGCAAAAGTTCCAACCGCCGTCAGGATGCAAGCATCGATGAGCCACTCAATACCGATTCGGATGGAAATGAACTTCTTTTGGTGGATGTGCTCACCGGTGATGAGACCCAGGTGGGGGAGGAACTTGAGCGCAGCGCCGAGCACGCGGCTCTCCTAAACGCGGTCAACGCGCTTGCACCCAGGGAACGTCAGATTATGGAAATGCGTTTTGGTTTGCGGGATGGTGTAGAGCATACGCAGAAAGAAGTTGCCGATGCAATAGGCATCTCTCAAAGCTATATTTCTCGCTTGGAAAAGCGGATTATCAAACGGCTTCGTCAAGAGATTGAAACGCTTGTATAACGTCTCAGCCCGTTTTGTTTGCCTCGGTTTGAGTCACAAAATCGGTGGAGACCCCACCAATCAGGTTCATTTGCGGTTCTTCGGAAAGCAGCACATACTCAAATTCGCCTTTGCGCCACTGAATCATGCCGCGCCGCCCCGGGGACTGACTCTGTGTCACCTCAATGCCCTCCACGGAGTAGGTAGTGACACTCTCGTACGCATTTTCAGTAAAGGCATCGGGAATATCCAAGTTTCCAAGTTCGGCCACGCGAAGCCGGGCAAAATTATCTGGAACAATATTATATTCTATCTCTGCTGTTTTACCATTGATAAGCCAAAATCGTCCCGGAATCAGAATGTCATTTGAAGGGTAGCTTGTGATGGCAAAGCCAGCGGTCTCACCGAAATCCGGAGCAGAATATTCTTCCTGATAGTCGCGGGATTTGTCAGGGACCGCTGCATTTGTGCGTGAAAGCGCAGCGGCTAATACAACAATCGCCGCGGCCGCAACCAGAAATAGCGGAAACCACACAGTATCAAACATAATGACCATCCTCCTTTCGCTATGCTATGCCCTGTGCAGTTATAGTGTGCAGATTTTTCCACTGTGTCTTTGTGGGGCTCAATCCGACCATACTGACTGAAAAAGGCAGTGAGAGCCGTACCGGTTCCGGTCGGATTCTTCTGCGCTGGGAGGATGGCAAAAATGTATAGCAGCAAAGTCGAGATATGCGGGGTAAACACTTCTCTGCTTCCTGTTCTTACTGAGCAGCAAAAGACGGAACTTTTGCTTGCGGCCCGGGAAGGCAATGCGGAGGCTCGGCAGCAGATGATTCAGGGAAATTTGCGTCTTGTCCTCAGTGTTGTGCAAAAGTTTTCAGGCCGAGGAGAAAATTTGGATGACTTGTTTCAGGTTGGCTGTATAGGACTAATCAAAGCCATTGACAACTTTGACCCAAACCTGAATGTGCGGTTTTCCACATACGGTGTTCCCATGATTCTTGGGGAAATCCGGCGTTTCCTGCGGGACAATAATCCTGTGCGAGTCAGCCGGTCTATTCGTGACTTGGCCTATCATTCTATGCAGGCGAGGGAGGCACTGCAAAAAGAGACGGGGCGGGAGCCAAGAGTGAACGAAATTGCACAGAGAGTTGGAAATACACCCGAAAATGTTGCAATGGCGCTCGAGTCCGTCATAGAGCCGGCAAGCCTGTATGAGCCTGCCTACACAGATGGCGATGACACACTGTCCATCATCGACCGCGTACCGGAAACAAGCGGTGAGGACAGCTGGATCAGCGGAATTATGTTCCGGGACACGGTGCAGCAGCTCAGCGACAGAGAACGTAAAATCATCGCGCTGCGGTATCTTTCTGGACAGACGCAGATGCAGGTCGCCAAAAAAATCGGGATCAGCCAGGCCCAAGTGAGCCGCCTGGAAAAGAGCGCACTGTGCCGGATCCGTGAACAAATCTCTTGTCGGTAAAAAACATCCCCGGCACCTGCAATCTTATGGTGCCGGGGATGTTTTTGCGTGATTAAATGGTCAGGGAACCTGAATGTTTTGAGCCTTGGGTGATTCCTCCGCCGGGCGGCCCGTCAAATCGACACCGCAGAGCCCCAATGCGCGGTTAAAAGATTTGTGGTTCTTATAAAGGATTCCCGTGATGCCAAGATTGTAAGCCGCCTGAGCGTTTTGCTTATTGTCATCAATAAAGATGGACTCATCGTAGGCCAGTCCATATTTCTGCATAAGGACACCAAAGATGCGAGGGTCTGGTTTGCACAGATGAACTTCGCAGGATGCAATTCCTCCGTCAAACAGCGGGAAAAAATCTCTCTGACGAATTTCATCGATAATATCCTGCGGAATGTTTGACAGATAGTAAAGGCGATAACCGGCCATCTTCAGCTTACACATGGTCTTGACTGTGCGTTTGTTTGTGCGCAGAATACTTTGCCATTCGTCAATGACAGCCTGAACTTCAAATGTGCGGCCGTGCTCTGCGGCGTTTTCCAGCATGATTCGGTTGGCCGTTCCGCGGGTAATGATTCCGCGGTCCAAATCTTCCCACTCTTTGCTGCCGAATGTGAGATCATAAACCTCATCCTCGGCCTTTTTATTGATAAAATGATCCATCAGAAAATCGCGCGGCTTGTAATCCACCACAACACCGCCCAGATCAAAGATGATGTTCCTGTACATATTTTTGTCCTCCCGTTGACATTGCCTCTTTATTATACACGCAAAATCCAAAATACACAAATGGATTTATTCGGCATACAATGAAAAGAACGAAAATTCTGAAAGGAGGATATCCCGTGACTCTGCATGAATTGAATGAAAAAGATGTCATCCAAATGAAAACGGGGGAGAACCTTGGCCGTATTGATGATATTGTTTTTGAGGACGCGCAGATTACAAAGGTGATTCTTCGCGGACGTCCGCGAATGTTTGGAATGCTTGGACGGGATGATGACCTTGTTATCCCGTGGGCAGCTGTCAAAAGCATTGGTGCCGATGTCGTAATGGTGGATGTTGAGATACCTCCGCCGCGCCCGGCACACTCCCACCATGGCTGGATGTAAAATCGCTGAAAAATCTCACCCCATGGGATGAAAAATTTCAGGCAGTATGATATAATAAACATAACTTCATTGCGGGAAAGGCAGGGGAGCGATCATCGGTACATCATCATTCCGCCTGCTTATCTCGGTGGGAGTTACGCTTGGAATGCTTTTGGCTGCTTCCGCCTTTTTGATTGCACCGGTATGGCAGTTCGGCTACGCTCCCGTACCTTATGAACAGCCTGCTGCATCTGAATTCATTGAGGATCAGCCCCAGTGCGTGAATATTAACACTGCCGGGGAAGAGGAACTTCAGCGCCTATCCGGCGTAGGCCCTGCAAAGGCAGCTGCTATTCTTGCTTTTCGGGAAGAACACGGTCCATTCCAGTCAGTCAATGAGCTGACAGGGGTGCCGGGAATCTCCGCCCGCATGGTAGAAGAATGGCTTGAAGAGGGAATGGCCTGCGCTGAAGTCCCTTGAATTTTGTGAGGAGGAACCTGTTTTGGAAAAATCATCGGACAGCATTTTCATCAACCGTGAACTCAGCTGGCTGGATTTTGACAGCCGCGTGCTGGCTCTTGCCAAGGAAAAAAGCGTCCCGTTGGCAGAAAGAATCAAATTTGCGGCAATCTTTGCCAGCAATATGGACGAATTCTTTATGGTTCGTGTCGGGTCCCTCTACGACCAGACCTTACTGAAAAACAATAAACTCGATATCGTTACACATATGACGGCCTCCGAACAGATTGCCGCCATTACGCCTCGTGTGGCAGAACTCCAGGCAAAGTGCGACAAATACTACCAGCATCTTCTCAACGCTCTGGAAGCAAACGGATACCGGAAAGTCAATTTTTCTCATTTGACAAAGCAGCAGGAACACTACTGGAAAGCCTATTTCCAGCAGGAGATTTTCCCCATTCTTAGCCCGCAAATTGTGGATCAGCGTCATCCGTTCCCGTTTCTGCGGAACAAGGAAATCTACTTCGCCGCCATGCTCAACAGTAAGACGGACGGCGTATATTACGGTATTATCCCTATCAGCAGTCAGTTTGAGCGGGTCCTTTTTATCAAGAATCCGGATGGTACCACAAGTTTTGCCTTTGTGGAGGAACTAATCGCTCACTTTGCAGGTAATATTTTCAATAAAAGCACCGTGCAGAAATCCTGCCTGTTCCGGGTGACCCGCAATGCGGACATCACGGTAGATGAAGGCATGATGGATCATGACATCGACTTCCGTGATGTCATGAGCGAACTGCTCAAAAAGCGCCGCAAACTTGCGGCTGTTCGGCTTCAGTTCTGGCCGGATGCCCCGCAGGAAATCGTGAAATTCCTTCGTGAAAAACTGGTTGTTCCCGCCGATAGATGCTATGCACAGACATCGCCTCTCGACCCCGGCGGGCTATTCCGCCTTGCTTCCCGTGTTGCTTCAGACGGCAATCCTGCTATGAGTTATCCTCCTGCCCGCCCCATTCAGGCGCCTGCCGGATATGACCTTTACACCGAAGCGCATAAGCATGATGTATTATTGGCTTATCCATACCAGAGTATCCGGCCCTTTATTCGTATGCTGATGAAAGCTGGCTCCGACCCCGATGTTGTGAGCATCAAGATGACGCTTTACCGCATGGCTACCGATTCTCAAATCGTTCAGGCACTTGTCAATGCAGCAGAGAACGGCAAAGAAGTTGTTGCCATGGTGGAACTTCGTGCAAGATTTGATGAGCAGAACAATATCGACTGGTCAAAGCAGCTCGAGGAAGCGGGATGCACCGTATTTTATGGATTTGACGATTACAAGGTTCATTCCAAGCTGACGCTTATTACGAGCAAAGTCAACGGTAAATATCGCTACCTGACTCAAATTGGCACTGGAAACTATAACGAAAAAACGAGCGAGCTGTATACCGATCTTTCTTTTATCACAACGCGTCAGGAGATTGGTGAGGAGGCCAGTGCGGTCTTTAACAATATGGCACTTCAGCGCCTGACCAGTGAAGCGGATACAATGCTGGTTGCGCCGCTCCGTTTTAAGAGCGTCTTGCTCGATCAAATGGACCGACAGATTGATTTGGCGCGCCGCGGTCAGCCGGCCTCGATGATTCTCAAAAACAATTCCATCAACGACCCCGAAATCATCAACAAAATCAGTGAAGCAAGCTGCGCCGGAGTTCGGGTAGACATGATTGTGCGCGGCATCTGCTGCATCAAGGCTGGGGTGCCCGGAAAGACAGAAAATGTTCATATCCGCAGCCTTGTGGGACGGTATTTGGAACACTCCCGCATCTACTGCTTTGGCTCCGGCGAAGACATGACAATTTACATTGCCTCAGGCGACTTTCTGACGCGCAATACGGAACGCCGTGTAGAAGTCGGCGTCCGGGTGGATGACCGCGAGATTGCCCAAAAGCTGCGCGGAATCCTGGATCTTCAGCTTCGTGATACCGTCAACGCCCGGGAGATGCAGCCGGATGGCAGTTATACCCGTGTCAAACCCAAAGATGGGGAGCCGCCTGTGGACAGCCAGATGGCTATGTACGGATATTTCCAGCACGCATTCGATCTTCCCACGGTGCCGCCGCGAACGGCTTCGCGTCCCGCCCAGCTTAAATCCTCGGCGCCTGCTGCTGAACCCAAAGTTTCCCGCCCGTCTTCCGCGCAGGTTCGCCATTCCGGGCAGCAGGCAGTGGAAGGCAATGTCCGCTTCCGCGGTTTGCTGGATTCTCTGTTTGGCAGGGGAAAAAAGTAAGGCAAAATTCTTGTATTGGATTTTGAATATTTTGGCTATTTGATAAGGAGAACAAAACAATGAAAAGCTGCGTAGTCACGGCCTCTTTTGGCTGCTCGCCCAACAAAATCTGGCTTTATCTGACAAATCCCACATTGAATCACTGGAACCCCAACATTGCAGACGCAGATGTAGACCTTGACGAAATGAAAATGTCCATCAAAAAAACAAACGGTTCTGTCATCAATGTTACATTCAACGAATTGGAGAAGGCCCGGAAGATGAGCTGCAATTTCAGCTGTGGCCGTATGAAAGGTACCTTTACCGCCATTTTGTTCGGCAGCGGCGATACATCCAGCGTAGAATGCACGATGGATGTTTCGGGTATGGGACTGTTCGCCAAACCCGGCAAACAACTGAATGAGTTTTTTGCTACTTTACGCAAGGCTATCGGGGAATAAACTGTTATATGAAAGAAGGACGCTTCCGGTATGAAAGCGTCCTTCTTTCATATTCCGCTGCGCAGCCGCATATCTATTCTCAGAAAAGTCGGAGAGGAGGCGGTCGCGGTTATGTGGGAAGACGGAACCTCAAAAGAGACATCACAAAATGCCCCGCCGACCGCAAAACCTCCAATCCCAAAAAGCGGCGAGGATTACGCACTTTGGGCGCAAATCATTTTATGTACGCTTGTTTTTGCCGCGGTACTCTGTGCACGCAAACTGGGACTTCCAATTTATGCTGAACTGCGTATCGCATACTCCTTTGCTCTCAGTCAACCCGGGCCAGAAATACCCGGCTGGGATGGGGAGCGGGAATTCGTAAAATTTACGCAGGAAACTTTTGCGGCTCTGCGCAGCGGAATCAAGCAGTGCGTCGGAGATTTTTCCTCCACGCCGGAAACGGCACGCCGGACTGTGCATAATCGTCCCTCGGGCGGTCCGGTCAGCAGTGAAGAAAGCTATCTTCCATCTTTTCCCTTACATTTTCCCTTGCCGGAACGCACGCAGCTTTTAACTTCTGGTTACGGTTTGCGCACTGATCCGGTAGGCGGACTCGAGCAGGATTTTCACACGGGTGTTGATCTCCCTGCCCAGGAAGGCACGCCCGTCCTTGCCGCAGCAGACGGCGTAGTACGTTTTGCCAAGGAGCATGCTAGCTATGGAAACTATATCCGTCTGCTTCACGAAGGCGGGGATGAAACAATCTATGCCCATATGCAATATTTGTTTGTTCGTTCCGGCCAGCGGGTAAGCGCCGGGCAGGTGCTTGGAACCTCCGGCCAGACCGGCAATGTGACAGGACCGCATCTTCATTTTGAACTTTTGCATGAGGGAGTACGTTATGATCCGGCCGAAGCATTGGAGAACGCGAATTGAAATCCATGCGCAAAGTCTCCCTCTTTTGCTTTTTCTGTGTGCCCTTGCGCTCCGCCGGGATCACACCGGTGTGATGCGCATGGGCATTCTCTGTGCTGTGCTTCACGAGTGCGGTCACCTGGCAGTTTGGTATATCCTGATGCAGCGTCCGGCAAAGATTGTCATATCACCGATTGGAATCCGCCTTTCTATGCGTGATGTGTTTCTGTCTTCCGCTCAGGAACTTCTTCTCGCTGCGGCAGGGCCGCTTGTCAACCTGATTTTAAGTGCTGCAGCAATTCTCTGGATGGAGTATCCGGGCGGGTATTCTGGGCGGGTATGGAACTTTGCCGCTGTCAACTTGCTTTTAGGAGCTTTCAATCTTTTGCCCCTGCCCGGGTTGGATGGCGCACATATTGTCAGAATTCTGCTTTGGGAAGCGGCTGACGCAAAGCAGAATTTGATCTTAAAAAAGAATTCATTAAAACGATGCTAAGTGGTTGGAAGGGCCGCATTAAACACTAAGGTCTACTCTTAGATATTGCATGTATCTTTTGCGAGTTCTCCGCTTGTTTTTTTCAAGAAAATTGCATATGCCACTTGTCAAATTAAGACAAAAAGGGTATCATGTATAAATAGTCATTCGTTTACAGCGCTAAAGTGTATGCGGGGGCTAAGGAATCTAAGGAGGGAATATAAATGAAAAAATTTGCATCGATTTTTGCGGCTGTTGTTTTCTCGATGGCTCTTATGATTAGCTTGTCTGCCTGCGGCTCTTCCGCTGACAGCACGGCATCCGCTTCGGCTGAGTCTGCAGCTTCCGAAGACAGCGACCTTGCGTACATTCAGGGCAATGGCAAAATGGTCATTGGCTATACCGTGTATGAGCCGATGAACTACACGGACGAAAATGGAGTTTTTACAGGGTTTGATACGGAGCTTGCTACTGCCGTATGTGAAAAACTGGGTGTGGAGCCGGAGTTCGTTGAAATCAACTGGGATACGAAGGAGACCGAACTGGCGGCCAAGAGCATTGACTGCATTTGGAATGGTTTGACACTTACCGCTGAGCGTGAAGCAAACATGGCCTGCACCAATGCCTATGTAAAAAATGCACAGGTTGTTGTTATGAAAGCGGATTCTGCATACTCTTCCACTGCGGATTTGGTAGGGAAGACCGTAGTTGCTGAGGCAGGTTCCGCCGGTGAAACTACAATCCTTGAAGATGAAAATCTTGCTCAGGCTGATTTCATCTCCAAGACGGTTCAGACAGACTGCCTGATGGAAGTTGCTGCCGGCACTGCGGACGCGGCAATCCTGGATCTTACCCTTGCCAGCGCAATGATTGGCGAAGGAACCGATTATGCCTCACTCGCTATCAAGGATGAGCTGAACGTTGAAGAATACGGTGTCGCTTTCCGCAAAGGCAGCGATGCAGCCGAAGCTACGAACAAGGCGTTTGAGGAGCTGAAGGCAGACGGTACCATGGAGCTGCTGGCTGAAAAGTATGCTCTGACCTTGGCAGACTGATGGGCGAGGCGGCTGTAATCTGGGGACGCCTGACGAGTGCGTTCCTGCTGAACTGTGAATTGTTCGGACTGACATTGCTCTTTGCTCTGCCGCTCGGCTTAGTAGTTGCATTTGGCTCAATGAGCCGATTTGCGCCGCTTCGCGGTGTGGTTAAGACTTTTGTGTGGGTCATTCGCGGCACACCGCTGATGCTTCAAATTATTGTCATTTTCTTGGGGCCTGGCTTGCTTGGGTTCAAGACTCCGTGGCCTTCCAACAGCAGCGGCCGTATGATGGCGGCTGTGGTGGCTTTTGTCATCAATTACGCCTGCTATTTCTCTGAGATTTACCGTGGCGGAATTGAGGCAATCCCGAAAGGCCAAACCGAGGCCGGACAGGTGCTTGGCATGACAAAGACGCAAATCTTTTTTAAGGTTACGCTTCTTCAGGTCATCAAGCGGATTCTGCCTCCCATGGGAAATGAGATTATCACACTGGTAAAAGATACTTCTCTCGCCAACGTAATTTCCAACAAAGAAATTATTATGATGGCAAAAGAATATAGCGCCAAGGGCTTAATTTGGCCGCTGTTCTCTACGGCAATTTTCTTCCTTATTTTTGTTGGCGCACTGACGCTTCTTTTCGGCTGGGCTGAAAAGAAGATGGATTATTTCCGGTAAGGGGGGCAAACGATTATGGCATTGTTGGAAGCCTCCGGCATTGGAAAAAATTTTGGCAATACCCATGTACTTAAGGATATTTCGCTGACTCTTGAAAAAGGAGAAGCACTGGCTATTATTGGCTCCTCGGGCTCCGGCAAGACAACGCTTTTGCGCTGTCTGAATTTTCTCGAAACGCCGGATACTGGCGTGATTCGGGTTGGCGGAGAAACCCTGTGGGATGCCTCGGACCCTGCAACGCAAAAAGAGAGTGAAGTCCGCCGCAAGCGCCTGCACTTCGGGCTTGTGTTCCAGAACTTCAATCTCTTTCCGCAGTATACGGCGCTCGGCAACGTGATGCTGGCAGGGGAACTTCTTGCCAAGGAACGCCCGGACTATAAGGCAAACCGCAAAGCGATTCATGCACAGCTTGAACAGCAGGCTCGTGAACTGCTGGCACAGATGGGACTGTCGGACAGAGCCAACCATTACCCGCATCAGCTGTCCGGCGGTCAGCAGCAGCGTGTTGCTATTGCGCGCGCATTGGCGCTTGAGCCTGATATTCTGTGTTTTGATGAGCCTACGAGTGCGCTTGACCCGGAACTTACAGGTGAAGTCTTGCGCGTTCTTCGCGATTTGGCTGCGCACAAGACAACTATGATTATTGTCACCCATGAGATGACGTTTGCCCGGGATGTGGCAGATCGCATCATGTTCATGGACGGCGGTGTGGTGGTTGAGGAAGGCCCTGCAAAAGAACTGATTGATCATCCCAAAGAAGAACGTACAAAGCAGTTCCTTTCCCATTACAGTGCTTAATCTTCGAAGTATAAAATTCTTGCGCAAAAAGGCGAGCCATTTTTACGGCTCGCCTTTCGTGCGTTTTAAGGGCTTTTCTATTTACTGATGTTTTTTCTCGAGGCTGTCGAGTTCCTGCATCCACAGCGCGTTGCAGGCGTCACTGGGCATGCGCCAGTCGGCGCGGGGACTTAGGGTGACGGAACCGACCTTGGGACCGTCCGGCAGACAGCTTCTCTTAAACTGCTGCGCAAAGAAACGACGATAGAAATTCTTCAGCCAAGCAAGAAGAACTTCTGGTTCGTAACGCCCTTCAAAAGCGCGCAGCGCCAGGTGATAAATCTTTTTGGGGCCAAAGCCGAAGCGCAGAACATAATAAAGATAGAAGTCATGAAGCTCATAAGGACCAACCAGTTTCTCGGTCTGCTGGCTGAAAGAGCCGTCTTTGGCGGCAGGCAACAGCTCGGGACTTACTGGGGTATCCAGGATATCAAGCAGGACGCTGCTCAGTGTTTCACTGCCGCAGGTATCGGCCACATAACGGACAATATGGCGCACCAGCGTTTTGGGAACGCCGGCATTGACACCGTACATACTCATGTGGTCGCCGTTATAAGTGGCCCAGCCAAGTGCCAGCTCGCTCAAATCGCCTGTGCCAATGACGAACCCGCCATTTTTGTTGGCATAATCCATTAGTTCCAGCGTGCGAACACGGGCCTGACAGTTTTCGTACGTCACATCATAAGTCTGCGGGTCCTGATCGATATCTGCAAAATGGCTCTGGACGGTGGCGGTGATGTTGATTTCCTTAAAGGTGACGTCCAATGCTTCGCACAGGATTTCTGCGTTGGAACGGGTGCGCTTGGTCGTACCGAAGCAGGGCATTGTGATAGCTACGATATCATGGGGGCTTCGTCCCAAAACTCGACAGGCACGCACGGCAACCAAAAGGGCAAGACAGGAATCGAGACCGCCGGAAATGCCGACAACTGCACACTTGGCATGGGTGTGTTCCATACGCTTGGCAAGACCCTCGGCCTGAATGCGAAGAATCAGTTCACACCGTTCGGCACGAGCGGCATTGTCACGCGGAACAAAAGGCGTTGGGGAAACAGCACGGCTCAAGGAATTTACCACCATATCGAGATCAAAGGAAACCGTGGTGTAACCGTCAGTCTGCGGCTCGAACGTCGTGTTGCGGGTGCGTTCCTGTACCATGCGCCCCAAATCCAGTTCGGTACTGGCGCGCCCTTGTTCAAAGGGCGAAGACTCTGCCAGAAGCGAGCCGTTTTCCGCGATAAGGTTGTGAGCGGCAAAGGTCATATCGGTTGTGCTTTCCCCGTGACCAGCATCGGCATAAAGGTAACAGCAAAGCAGACGCGCACTCTGTCCGCAGACAAGGTCCCGCCGGTAGGCAGCTTTTCCAACCGTCTCATCACTGGCGGAAAGATTGGCAATTACCGTTGCTCCCGCCAAAGCGTGGGAGCAGCTGGGCGGGATGGGCGCCCAAAGGTCCTCGCAGATTTCAACGCCAAGCACAAACTCCGGCATCTGGCGGCAGGCAAAAAGCAGATTTGTTCCGAACAGTGTTTTTTGACCAGCAAACTCAACTGGAAGCGCCGCGGCAGGGCCGGGCACAAAATGACGCTTTTCGTAAAACTCACTGTAATTAGGCAGATGTGTTTTGGGAACAAGGCCAAGCAGAGCACCGTCACAAACAACCGCTGCGCAATTGTAAAGCTTGCCGTTATGACGCATCGGCAAGCCAACAACAGTGACAAGGTTCAGACCGCGGCTTGCGTTCAGAATATCGCAGAGCCCCTGTTCGGCCCCGCGGATTAAGGTCTCCTGCAAAAACAAATCGCTGCAGGTGTAACCAGTCAGAGTAAATTCCGGCAGGCAGAGCAGCTGAATACTCTGCTCTGCCGCCTGCTGCATGGCTTTAATGATTTCCTGTGTGTTATAAGCAACATCGGCTACACGGAGGCTGGGAGATACCGCCGCAGCACGAAGGAAGCCATATTTCATTTCAATCATCCTTTTCAATCCATTTGACTGTATCATACCACACAGAGTCCCCTTACTGCAAGGCAAAAACCACAGTAAAAGATGCGAACATTTTTGCGGCAGACAGCCAGAGGGGAATATCCTGCAAACTTACGTTTGTATTTTCATAAAAACTGCCGTCCCGTATAGGACGGCAGTTTTGCTTCATTTTACAGCTCAAAAGCGGCGGTCAGAGCAGTCAGAGCGGCATCCTCGTCCTGCTGACGGATTAGAAGAGAAATGTCCAAATCACTGGTCGTAATCAGCACAATCTCAACGCCGGCACCGGCCAAGGCGCTCAGAGCGCGAGCTGCCACACCACAGCTTGTTACCATTTCCTCACCAAACAGATTGACTTTGGCATAGCCGCCGGAAATCAGCGGCGGGTTCGTCTTAGCAGCTTCAGGAAGTGCTTTCATCACTGCCGCAAAATTGGAGTAACTTGTGGTGAAACTGAAGTCGACAACATCGCCGCGCGGCGCGCTCTGGCAGATCATATCAACCACAATCCCTGCTTTGGCAAAAACGTCCAGATGCTCTGCGAGACTCTGTGCGCTGTACTGCGCACCGGGAAAAGTTGTGAGCATAATATTCTGCTCACTGGTGATTTTGCTGACACCGTACATGGTAAAACACCCTTTCGTAATTTATTCTAATGTCAGAAATTCTGCATCAATGGAATCCGTTAAGACTTGTTCGATGTATGCACGGCTCAAAGCAAAGTTCCCGTGAGCCGCGCCCATTTCATCCGTATAATCCCGGTAAAGGCCAACCCGGATATTTGCGTAATGTGCTTCGTACTGTGTGATGACAGGGTGGAGTTTGGGTTCAAGCAGAACTGTCTCGCTGCGGCCGTCAGGCTGCGTGGTTTTCTCGAATGTGATATCAAGAATGGCGCCAATCATATTATCCGGCGACGCCTGCGCATTGATAAAGTTGCCTAAAGAGTAGGCAACAAAGGCAGTGCGCTCGTCGGAAGCTGTCAGCCATTGGGCGGTTTGCGTCACATGGGGATGAGTGCCGATGATCAGGTCTGCACCCTGGTCTGCCAGCCATTGGGCTGTCTCACGCTGGGAATCGGTCGGCGTGTGGCTGCCTTCAACGCCCCAGTGACAGCTCACAATCAGAACATCGCAATTGGGACGAACATCCGAAATCTGCTTGGAAATGATATCACGCTGGTTTAAGTAAACGACTCCGTAGTCTGTGCCTTGCGGCGTGGGGATACCGTTGGTGGATTCGGTGTAAGAAAGATATCCGAAAGTGATTCCGTTGACAGTTTGGTAAGCATAGTTATCATATGTGTCCAGATTATAGAATCCCATGGAAACAACGTCTTGCGGCATTGCGGCCCAGTGCTGGCGTGAGGACGCGATTCCATTGGCGCCCTTGTCATAGCTGTGGTTATTGGATAAACTGAAAACGCGAAAACCCACGTCATAGAGCGCGTTGGTGATATCGCCCGGAGTGGAAAAACAGGGGTACCCGGAAGGTTCAAAGTCATCGTTCACCAATGTCTCCTGATTGAGCCAGTTAATATCAAACTGCGCATAAAAATCCCGCATGTTTTCGTAGGCAGGCATGAAATCATATCCGCCGTTCGTACCTCTGGCCCGAGCCTGGTTGTAGATTCCCTCGTGAATCAAATTGTCACCAGTGGCGGAAAAACGTACAGTTGTCACCGTTGGTTCGGGCTCAGGGGTAGGGTCTGGCGTTGGGAGCGGGGTTGGCGCGGCAGAAATTTCCGTGGCGGGAGGCGCAGAAGCCGGAATGATTGCCCGCCCAAAAAGGAACGAACCGCCTATGATAACAGCTGCTCCAATGATTGCAGTAAGCACAGCAATCCGACGGCCACTCAGATGCATTGCATTTTCCCTTTCAAAAGATCAGACATTGTATAATAGCCCGGCGCACGCCCATCCAGGAACAGCGCGGCCTGCACGGCACCATCTGCGAAAACGCCTCGGCTCTGGGCTACATGGCTGATAGTGACGACCTCTTCTGGCCCGCAGAACAGCACATCGTGATCACCCACGATGCCTCCGCCGCGCACTGAGCTGATTCCCAGTTCCTGCGAACCGCGCTTTTGGCGCACGGCATGGCGGTCATAGACATATTCATAACGGCCATCTGCCTCATCGTTGATGGCATCGGCAATCATAAGAGCGGTACCGCTCGGAGCATCAAGTTTGTTGCGATGATGCTTCTCTACGATTTCGACGTCAAACTCACTTCCCAGCAGTCGGCTGGCTTCCCTTGCAAGCTCAATCAGAACGTTAATGCCTACCGACATATTGGCGCTGCGGAACACAGGGACTTTTTCGCTGGCTTGTTCAATAACGGCTTCATCATCCTTGCTCAGACCGGTGGAACAAAGGACACAGGCCATTCCGTGCGCGGCGCAGTAACGTGCTGCGCCGACCGCACCAGCGGGGGACGTGAAATCAATCACTACACCGGAAATTCCCTCCGGAAGTGCGTCCAGGGAGCTATAGACGGGAATTTCCCCGACATTTCCGTCATTCTGGTCTACGCCGGCCACAATGCGGCAATCTGTCCGAACGCTGATTTTATCGACAAGAGCGCGGCCCATACGACCGCAGATGCCCTGAATAATGAGGTTGGTCATTTTTGCTTCCTTTCCCGCATCAAAACGCGAAACAGACCCGCGGCGCCGCAAGGAAAAAGCGGTACTGCGGGCCTGCTGTTTTTATTCTTTCAAAATGCCGTAAGCAGTCATTGCATTTTCAAGTTCTTTTTGAACCTTTTCGGACGGGTCAACGAGCGGCAAACGCAGTGGACCGGCATTCCAGCCAAGGCGGTTCATGGCCCACTTGACCGGGATGGGGTTTACATCGGCAAACAGGGCATGGCAGAGCGGAAGAGCTTCAAGCTGAAGAGCAAGGCTCTTTGCAGTATCACCCGCAAACCAGGAGGCACAAATATCATGCGCCTGCTGAGGAGCAACATTCGAAAGAACACTGATAACGCCTTTGCCGCCCAGAGAGAGGATTGGCACGATTTGGTCATCATTTCCGGAGTAAATATTCAGCTCATCTTTACAAAGTGCTGCAATTTCAGCAATCTGAGAGATGTTGCCGCTGGCTTCCTTGACCGCATTGATGTTAGGCAGTTTGGACAGTTCTGCCAATGTGGAAGGCAGAAGATTGACGCCTGTGCGGGAAGGAACATTATAGATAATGCAGGGCAGGGAAGTGGCGTTTGCAATGGCGGTATAATGCGCAAGCAATCCTGCCTGACTGGTTTTATTGTAATAGGGCGTAACCAGAAGAAGAGCGTCCACACCGGTCTGTTCCGCTTCACGGGTAAGCTGGATAGCAAAGGCTGTATCATTCGAGCCGGTTCCGGCAATGACGGGAACGCGGTGTGCAGTATGACTTACAGCAAAGCGGATGCATTCGAGATGCTCATCGTGGTCGAGCGCTGCGGATTCACCAGTGGTTCCACAGATAACAATCGCATCAGTGTGGTGGGCAATTTGATAATCAATCAACCGACCCAGTTCTTCAAAATTAACGGTGCCGTCCGCGTGCATCGGAGTGATAATGGCAACAGCTGCTCCGGTGAAAACGGGTTGTTTCATGAAATGTTTCTCCTTTCACAGTATCAGAAAGAATTAATCAAAATAGCCTTTCACGGCCAGCAGTTCGGCCAGCAGCACGCCGCCGCCTGCTGCACCACGCAGTGTATTATGGGAAAGGCAGACGAACTTGTAGTCGTACTGGGTATCCTCACGCAGGCGGCCGATGCTGACGGCCATGCCGTTTTCGATCATACGATCGAGCTTAGGCTGAGGGCGGTCATTTTCCTCAAAGTAATGAAGGAATTGCTTGGGAGCACTGGGAAGTTCAAGCTCCTGTGCAGGGCCGCGGAACTCTTTCCATGCTTTAAGGATTTCCTCTTTGGTGGGTTTTTTCTCAAAGCTTACAAATACGGCGCCCATGTGACCATCGGAAACGGGGACGCGCAGGCACTGTGCGGTGATGGAAGGCTTTTCAGCATTTACAATGCGATCGCCCTCAATGTGGCCCCACAGCTTGAGAGGCTCCTGCTCACTCTTTTCCTCTTCACCGCCAATGTAGGGAATTACATTGTCAAGAATTTCCGGGAATGTATCAAAGTTTTTGCCTGCACCGGAAATGGCCTGATAAGTGCAGACCAAGCATTTCGTTACGCCGTAATCCTTCATCAGCGGATGCAGCGCAGGGACATAGCTCTGAAGGCTGCAGTTCGACTTAACTGCAATAAAGCCGCGCTTGGTGCCCAGGCGTTTGCGCTGAGCGGGAATGATATTCACATGGTCCGCGTTGATTTCGGGCACCACCATCGGCACATCCGGAGTGAAGCGGTGAGCACTGTTGTTGGATACAACAGGACACTCTGCGCGTGCATAGGCCTCCTCAAGAGCTTTAATCTCATCCTTCTTCATGTTGACGGCACAGAATACAAAATCAACCTGTGCAGCAACTTCCTCAACGTGGGAGGCATCCAACACGACCATACTGCGGACAGATTCCGGCATCGGAGTCTGCATCATCCAGCGGCTTCCAACGGCTTCTTCATAGGTCTTACCTGCAGAACGGCTTGATGCTGCCACAGCGGTCAGCTTGAACCAGGGATGATTTTCCAGCAGGGTGACAAAGCGCTGACCTACCATGCCGGTTGCGCCAACGACGCCGACTTTGTACTGTTTCATTTGAAAAGCCTACCTTTCTCTTTCCCATTCCCATTCATATGCGTCTGATTTGCAAGGCTTGCGGGGAATTTTGCGCAGCCGCCGCAAATTTTATTTCGGTTTTTCTATACATAATAAAAAAACCGGCTTGAAAACCGGCACAAAATGCAATATAATGATATATCGCATGACACAGCGCAACACACCCTTCCCGGTGTGACAGTCCCGCTCCTGTTCGGTAACGGACCCAGGCTGGATGCGTGCCGTGCATCGCCTTCGGCGGATGCCCCTTTCGCTGCCCGTAAAGCCTTGGCAGGCCAATCTCGGGTGGCTACTGATGGAATCCGCACCTCTGTGCCGCGGAAGGTATTTGTACCCGTCCGCTTTCATCAATAATAGCATTGCGGAACCCGCTTGTCAACGCAAAAAAGGAAGCAAACGATGTTAAAAAAAGATTTTTGGTATGATCTGCCCAAGGAACTTATCGCGCAGGAACCCGCCGATCCGCGGGACAGTGCTCGGCTGATGGTTCTCGACCGTAAAAACGACACAATTACCCACCGCATCTTTCATGATCTGCCGGATTACCTGAATGCCGGCGATGTTCTTGTTGTCAACAATTCCAAGGTCCTGCCCGCCCGGCTGATGGGTGTCAAAGTGCCTACCGGTGCGGTATGTGAGGTGCTTTTGCTTCGTCAGGCACATGGGGATACCTGGGAATGTCTGGCGCGGCCGGGACGCCGGATGCAGGCCGGAACCAAGCTGACTTTTGGAGACGGTACGCTGACGGCCGAGATTGAAGAAACTCTGCCCGACGGCAACAAGTTGGTTACGTTCCATTATGACACCCAGACGCTTTACGAAAAGCTTGATGAGTTCGGAAAAATGCCGCTCCCGCCTTATATCACCAAGCAGCTTGAAGATCAGAGCCAGTACCAGACGGTGTATGCAAAGGAACTGGGGAGCGCCGCAGCGCCCACTGCCGGACTTCATTTCACCCCTGAGCTGATGGATACAATCCGTGCGAAGGGCGTTAAAATCGTGGAAATCACCCTCCATGTGGGACTTGGAACCTTCCGTCCTGTGAATGAGGACGAAATCGAGGACCATCAAATGCACACTGAATGGTACTGTGTGGATGAGTCTGCTGCTAAGGCAATCAATGAGGCCAGAGCCAGCGGCCATCGCGTGATTGCGGTGGGAACTACAAGCTGCCGCACGCTGGAAGCCGTCTGGGCCAAATACGGCAAGATTGTGCCTTGCAGCGGCAACACGGATATCTTTTTGTATCCCGGCGTGGAACTTCATGCCATTGATGGACTGGTCACGAACTTCCATTTGCCGGAAAGTACACTGATTATGCTCATTGCCGCCTTCTATGGTTATGATAAAACGATGGCCGCTTACAAGACCGCGGTGGAGGAACGGTATCGCTTCTTCAGCTTCGGTGACGCAATGTTTATCCAGTAATATCTGTTGTTCGTTCAGCGTTTTTACAAGAATTGTTAAGGAGTAGTTTTATGCCTTACCGCCTGATCAAAACCGAAGGAGCCGCTCGGCGCGGCGAATTCCAGACGGTCCATGGGACCATCCAGACCCCCGCGTTTCAGAATGTGGCCACTGCTGCTGCTATCAAAGGCGGGCTTTCTTCCTACGATCTCAAGGAAATCCGTGCACAGGTCATGCTGTGCAACACCTACCATCTGCATCTGCGTCCGGGAGACAAGGTTGTCGCTGATATGGGCGGACTTCATCGCTTTACTCGGTGGGACGGCCCAATCTTGACAGACAGCGGCGGATTCCAGGTCTTCAGCCTGGCCAAGCTGCGCCACATCACAGAGGAAGGCGTGACATTCAACTCGCACCTGGATGGGCATGAGATATTCATGGGCCCTGAGCAGAGTATGCAGATTCAGGCGAATCTTGGCTCCACCATTGCAATGGCGTTTGATGAGTGCGTAGAAAACCCCGCGGATTATGACTACGCCAAAAACAGCTGCGCCAGAACATCCCGCTGGCTCTTGCGCTGCAAAGATGAGATGGCACGTCTTAAACATGAAGGGAAGGCTGTCAATCCCGACCAGCTCTTATTCGGCATCAACCAGGGATGCACCTATCGTGACTTGCGTGTTGAGCACATGAAGCAGATTGCGGAATATGATTTGGACGGCTATGCAATCGGCGGCCTGGCTGTTGGGGAACCGGCAGAGGTCATGTATGATATTATCTCTGCCGTGGAACCTTATGCGCCGAAAAATAAGATTCGCTACCTGATGGGGGTTGGCACACCCGGCAATATCATTGAGGGAGTGTACCGCGGAGTTGACCTGTTTGACTGCGTTATGCCAAGCCGCAATGCACGTCACGGCCATCTCTTTACTTGGGAGGGTGTTATCAATATCAAGAACCTGAAATCTGAGCGTGATGACCGTCCCATTGACCCGCAGTGCGATTGCCCGGTATGCCGTCGTTACAGCCGCGCCTATATCCGGCATCTGCAAAAAGCAGATGAAATGCTTGGGATGCGGCTGGCCGTAATGCATAATCTTTACTTCTATAATCATCTGATGGAACGAATCCGCGAAGAGTTGGATAATGGCACTTTCCAGCAGTTCCATGATAAATATGTTCATCTTTTGGATACAAGAATTTGATTTACCCTCTTGCGGTTTTTCTATAAACTTTGTATAATAAAAGAAATAATGTAAAAACAATTAAGGAGTTTTCACCATGATTCAATTCTTGAGCACCGAGACCAGCAGCACTGCAAGCCTGCTTATCAGCTTTCTGCCGATGATTCTCATCATCGTCTTTATGTACCTCATCCTTTGGCTGCCCCAGCGCAAGCAGGACAAGAAAGATGCCGCGATGCGTGCTTCCATTGAAGTAGGCGATACCGTTGTCACCATCGGTGGCGTGGTCGGCCGTGTGGCTGCCATCAACGAGAAGGATGATACTTTCATTCTGGAAACCACCAGCGACCGTGTGAAGATTCGTTTCCGCCGCTCTGCCATCTCTTCTGTTGAGAAGCTGGATATGGGCAACGGCAAGGATGATTCTAAGAAGAACGCTCCCGCCAAGAAGAACTGATTCAACTTCAAAAAGCATAACAAAACGCCCCCTTGCATAGGTTTTTACCATGCAAGGGGGCGTTTTTATGGCTGCAAAGAGTTCAAGGACCCATTCTCCGAAGCAAAAAAAGCCTGGCGGCAAGCGCCGCACTAACCCGGCACTCGTTCTTTTGTACAGCTTTGGGTGTGGAACGGGTGCGGCAATGATTTTACTGGCGATAATGGCACAGATATTTTCCCATACAGCTCTATCTCTCGATCTCGTCAGACCTTTTGCCAGCGCTGCGGCTGCGGTCGGAGCATTGATTTCCGGGTATCTTCTGGCTAATGGACTGCAGCAGAAAAGACTGTTTTGCGGTGCGGCAAGCGGAGGATTCTTTTGTCTCTGTCTGCTGTGCGCCACTCTCATTCAAGGACTGACACCTGCCATAGACCAGAGCTCTGCAACGATGCTTGCTTCACTTTTGCTTGGCGGAACAATAGGCGGTGGTCTTAGTGCACTGGGAGCGCCCTCTGGCGTTTCCCGACATTGATGCGCGCCGCAGTGGTTCGGTCCGGCCGCCCCCGAATGCCCGTACAGCGTCAGGCGGCTAAGCCACCGACAACAACGCCGCAGAACCGCAAAGCCAAGCAACCCCGAATAATTCCATATCTTTTGACCATCGCCTTTTTGTTTGGCTATCTTGCAGGGATTCCTCTGGGACGCATTGAAACGGTCGGATATGGGACAGCGCTGGCGAAATATTACATGGAACCGTCAAATTTCCAAAAATTCTCTTCCGCGTTCACGGGGCTCTTCTCCGGGGCATTTCTTCAGTCCACCTGGGTGCTGCTTTGCGGCTTTCATATTGGCGGAGAAACTTTACTGGCTGTATTCTTTGCGTCCAAAGGAATTTTGATGGGATTATGTGCTTCCTGCGTTTATCTGACGGGCGGCGCTCATGCACTCTTTGAGCACTGGCTCATAACTTGCTTGCCGGATCTTGCGCTATTTTTCGCCATGCTCTGGCTTTCAATCTGGGCGTGCCGTTTAAGTGGTTTTCTGCGTCATATGGCTTTGAACGGCGGAAGAAAAATCCTGGCAGGGGAGATGCGCCAGCTGCTGTTTCATTATTTGATTACAGTGGCACTTTGTACAGCGATATGTGCTTTCTGTGCCGGGTTAGATGTCTTCTTCGTCCGAATCCTGTTCTAATTCATTCTCCGCGCTTCTGCGGGGTTCGGCATAATCTTCATTGGCAATGGGCGAACAATTCACTGCCTGACGGAGCTGTGCTTGGTTGATATGGGTGTAGATTTGTGTTGTGGATACATTTTCGTGACCGAGAATCTCCTTGAGCGCCAACATATCAACGCCGCCCTGGTACATCAAGGTTGCCGCCGTATGGCGTAGTTTGTGGGGAGAATATCCCTTTCCGTCAAGTCCTGCGGATTGCAGGCATTTTTCTACGATTTGCTCTACGCGCCGTGCCGTCAGGCGTTTTCCGGTCCGTTTGGAGACAAAAAGTGCCTGCTTATCAATCAGCTTTGGAAGCGCTGCACGCTTGGGCAGATAATGCGACAGCGCCGTCTTGCAGGAATTGTTCAGATAGACCAGTCTCTCTTTATTGCCTTTGCCAACGATACGGATGGTATCGTCCTTGAAATCGCCAAGATCGATGGTGACAAGTTCAGCCAAACGCATCCCACAGTTGAGAAAAAGCGTCAAAATACAAAAATCTCGCTCATAGAAGTCACTTTGTATATTATTTAACAAAGATAAACTTTCGTCAACGCTTAAATATTTCGGCAGGGCCTTCTTGGGAGCGCCCAAACTGATGTTTTCAGTAGGATTTTTGATTCGATTTCCGTTTTTGTCGGTGTATTCGCCGAGATAACCACTGCCCAGATAACCGAAAAAACCGCGCAGGGCGCTGAGCTTTCTCGCACGCGCCTTTGAACCGTTGGAATGGCTGCGGGCATAGTCCAGGAAATTGATGATGTCACGCTTTTGAACCGTTTTAATTTGATCCAGAGTAATACAGGTCAAATCTATCTGTTCGGCAGGTGTAGCATCATCTGAAAGTTCAGGGTGCCAAATGCACATCATATAACGAAAGAAGCTGCGCAGGTCCAGATAATAGCCATTGATGGTACGGGGCGAACGCAGTTTCACAACATCCAGGTAATGGAGATATTCTATAACGGCATCCGGTATATCCAAATACGGTGCGTGGCGGTCAGGATGCGCCACATCTATATAAGAACTCATAAAAACCTCTCCCCTATATTTCGCTAAACTTACATTTAGCGAAATTAAGTATATTGAAATTATACCACCTCCCTCGTTCATCGTCAAGATTTTTCCGCTCTTTTCTAAGCATAAAAGGCTGCGAATCCCTTGGAGGATTCGCAGCCTTTTTCAAGTAAAACTATTTGAATAAAATCAGCGGTTGATGGACTGTGCCATGCGGTGATAGGTATGGCGCTCACCACGGATTGCAATCGAATACGCCAAGATGTTCTGCGGCAGCGCCATGCCCGGAACGCCGGTATCACCAATGTGATGAACGTCAGCACCGGCCATTTTACACAGCAGTGCAATCTGGCGGATGGTGGCAGTGTCTGCCCCTTCCTGTGAGGTGCCGATGGCGGTCATCAGCAATTTCCCGCGGCTGTGCACGAAATCGGCCAGATGGTGCACAACATCCATAGTAATTCCTGGTACCGTTCCGGGTGCAGGTGCCAGAATCATGTCAGCGCCTGCGTCAATAAACGCCTCCGCGTCCGCCTGCGTCATGATATTGGCGCCGCTCTGACTCAGAACGCCGGCACCGTGCATTTTTCCGGCAGCGAGAATAACATCACTGCCCACTGCGTCCCGAATCTGCTGGAGGGACGAAACGATTGCCTCGTTCGTCACGCCGTTGCCCGGGTTTCCGGTCAGGAGAATGAAATCCACGCCCATATCGCGTGCACGAATCGCATTTTGTGCGGTTGCCAGCCGTCCGGCAGACATCTGCCAGAGTGTACCGTCATTGCTATGGGCCGCTTGAGGATTGACCGGTTCAAGATTGATGCCGATTACCCGGCCCGTCAGCCGCTTTAGTTCACGAACCGTTTCCTCCGGAGCGACTTTGGGCAAGGCTTGAATGACAGGATGAACTACGTCAAACATATTGAGCAGCAGAATATCTGCACTCAAGGAGGCGGCGTATTCCGCATTTGTCACATCAGCCAGAAGCGGCTGTGTAATCCCAATCGTTTCACAAGCAAGCACGCGGCCCTCACTGGCAGCAATGGATTGTAAAAGGGCCTTCTTACCATAACTGCGCAAGTCAGATGCAGTGCAATCCAAAAGACGCTTGACCATCATTCGTCCTCCTCATCGTCTTCGTCATAAATGCGGCCCTGACCCTTAATATAAAAGGCATCGCTCCCCTTCATCCCCTGCTGGCCGAGCGGAGAGGCAGATGTTGTGATGTTCATATTCATTTTCTTTTCGCTGTCAACCAGATACGGACGGGCTGCAGCGGCGACAGCCTTGAACAGTTCGTCATCTTTGGGAGCGTCCAGCACCAGTAAGTAGCTTTTGCTTGTGTCATTAATCACCATGATCTGCAGATAAGCGGCTGCTACAGAGGGATACTGCTCCATCACACTGCACAGTGGGTCAACCAATGCGTCAGGATATGCAGTCGGTTCCACGATGGTTACCTTGTCGCCGGGTTTAATCTGAGCAGCCTGGAGCGCTGCATTATCGGCGGCAGCCTGTTTGGCGCGGACCATCATCTCATTGCGCTGACGAAGAAGCGAATCGACCATTTCACTTGTAAAGCGAAGATTCTCACCGAACGGATTAAGAATAAAACCGGACACACGGTCATTGCCTTTGAGCATCCGCGCATAGTCGTCAAAGCGAAGAACCATGACCTGATTGGCGGGATTCCCCTTCCACTTTTTCAGTTCCTCCTCATCGGTGAACGCGGTGAAAAAGGATTTTCCGTCCGTACCTTTAAGGAGAGAAAAAGTGATTTTCGTATCTTTGGGTAAGACAACGCGGCCATTGGCATCGGGTTTGGGCTGTGATTTACCCATATCAATTTGCGCGGGAGCCAAAAACGCCCCACGCATCATCTGATTGATTACGGCGTTAAAATTCTGGGGCGTGTTTTCTTTCCGCAGTGCGGCGGCAGCTTCTTTCAGTTCAGGGTTGGAAATTTTGGGCCTTTGCGGTGCCTGCGGCCG
This sequence comes from Oscillospiraceae bacterium, assembly GCA_029006135.1. Classification (GTDB taxonomy): domain Bacteria; phylum Bacillota; class Clostridia; order Oscillospirales; family Ruminococcaceae; genus Gemmiger. The sequence continues at coordinate 125,643 of JAQXGE010000045.1, forward strand.
TACATTCAAAGGTGCAGTGTTTTTTTGCGGCTGTATCTTCTTGCCGCCGGATTTTCCACTCATCGGTATTCTCCTTCTTCGGGCGGATGCCCACAATCAATCTTTTAGTTTTATCGAATTGATGGCGTCCCGCAGGTAAGCAGCACCTATCAGGTGCAGACCGGGAAACTGTGCGGAATCCAACATTTTCAGGTTGTGTTTGGGAACTATAGCGGTATCAAATCCTATGCGCTGTGCTTCGCGCAGGCGGGTTTCGAGATGCGGAACACTGCGAATTTCTCCACCCAGCCCAATCTCGCCAATGGCCAGTGTTTTTTCAGGAACAGGCAAATCCAACAAACTGGAAGCCATCGCAAGGCAGACCGGAAGGTCACAGGCGGTTTCTTCCAGACGCAAGCCGCCAACGATATTGACGTAAACGTCCTGATTGCCAAACACATAACCAGCGCGCTTTTCAAGAACAGCCAGAAGCAGATACATCCGGTTGTAATCGAACCCGCTGGCCGTTCTACGCGGACTGGGGAACGTTGTTTTGGTTACAAGCGCCTGTATTTCACTCAGAACCGGACGAGTCCCCTCCATCACACAGGCCACACAGGTACCAGAGATGCCGATTGGACGGCCTTCCAGCATGACTTGAGACGGATTGTCAATCTGTTCAAGGCCCTTGCCGGTCATATCAAACATTCCAATTTCGTTGGTGGACCCATAGCGGTTCTTGACGGCACGCAGAACGCGATACGGCAGGGTTTTGTCGCCTTCAAAATAGAGCACGGTATCCACAATATGTTCCATGACTTTAGGTCCGGCAATAGCGCCGTCCTTGTTTACATGGCCCACAATAAACGTGGGGATCTCGTTGGTTTTTGCAACATTGAGGAAGCGGGCGGTGCTTTCTTTGACTTGACTCACGGTTCCGGAGGAAGAAGCAACATCAGCACAGCGCATTGTCTGAATCGAGTCGATGACAACCAAATCCGGCTTCATCTGCTCAATCAAGCCGCAGATTTCATCCACATCACTTTCTGCCGCAATCGAAATATTGTCCTGCGGCACACGAAGGCGTTCTGCGCGGAGTTTAATCTGCCGGACTGATTCCTCACCGGTGACATACAGAACATTTCTTGTACGGGAAACTTCACCGCAGAGCTGAAGAAGAATCGTAGATTTTCCGATTCCCGGTTCGCCGCCAATCAACGTCACGCTGCCCAATACAATGCCGCCGCCCAGTACCCGATCCAACTCGCTGATTCCGGTTATAATACGGCTTTTCTCTTCCGTAGTGCTGATGTTTTTCAACTTCAGCGGTTTCAGGCTGGTCTGACCGGTTACACGAGCGGGCGCAGCGCTGCGCCCGGAAGATGTCTTTGCAGGCTCTGCCACAACATCCTCTGTCATTGTGTTCCATGACCCGCAGGATGGACAGCGCCCAAGCCAGCGAGGGCTCGTCTCCCCGCACTGGGTACACACATAAATTGTTTTCAGTTTTTCTTTAGCCATGCTCTGTCCTCCCCTATTTTTTATTATATCCCAATTCCCACGGAGGGGCAAGAGAGGAACAGAGGGTTTTTATCGTTTTCATTCGTCAAAAAAACTGCCGGCAGGAAAGACCATACTCTTCTCCCCTCCCGGCAGCCTGCTGTTTACTGAAGTGTTACTTTCTGATAGGTCTTTTTGCCCTTTTTGATGACAACACCCTTTTTAAGCTGATCCTCGCTCAGCGTCGCTTTGGGATCGGTGACTTTTTCGCCGTCTACCAGAACACCGCCCTGCTGCACAAGCTGACGGGCTTCACGGTTGGAAGCGCAGAGTCCGGCTGCAACCATTGCAGCCAGGAGACCAACCTGACCATCCTTCACAAGTGCCGCATCCAGCACGGTGGTGGGCATATGCTCATGGTCTGCCGCGCCGCCAAAAATCTGACGTGCAGCATTCTGAGCCTTGTCGGCTTCTTCTTTGCCGTGGACCATGCTGGTCAGCTCATAGGCAAGAATTTCCTTGGCTTTGTTGAGCTGCTCGCCTTCCCAGCGATCCATTTCATCAATCTGCTCAAGCGGCAGGAAGGTTAGCATACGAATACATTTGAGAACGTCAGCATCACCCACATTACGCCAATACTGATAGAAATCAAAGGGGCTGGTCTTGTTGGGGTCAAGCCAGACGGCATTGCCGGCGGTCTTGCCCATCTTCTTGCCCTGAGAGTCGGTAAGCAAAGTAATTGTCATGGCATAAGCATCTTTGCCCAGCTTGCGGCGGATCAGTTCGGTACCGCCCAGCATATTGGACCACTGATCATCGCCGCCAAACTCCATGTTGCAGCCGTAATGTTGGAACATATAGTAGAAGTCGTAGCTCTGCATAATCATGTAGTTGAACTCAAGGAAGGACAGGCCCTTCTCCATGCGCTGCTTATAGCATTCGGCACGGAGCATATTATTGACACTGAAACAAGGGCCGACTTCACGGAGAAGGTCAACGTAGTTCAGGTTGAGCAGCCAATCAGCGTTGTTGAGCATCAGCGCCTTGCCGTCGCCAAAGTTGATAAAACGCTCCATCTGGCGTTTGAAGCACTCCGCATTATGGTCAATATCCTCTTTGGTCAGCATTTTACGCATATCGGTACGTCCGGAAGGGTCTCCGATCATCGTGGTGCCGCCGCCAATCAGAGCGATCGGCTTGTTGCCTGCCATCTGCAGACGCTTCATCAGGGTGAGCGCCATGAAATGGCCAGCGGTCAGGCTGTCCGCCGTGCAGTCAAAGCCGATATAGAAGGTAGCTTTGCCATTGTTGATGAGGTCTTTGATTTCCTCTTCGTCCGTGACCTGAGCAATCAGGCCGCGGGCTTTCAGTTCGTCATAAATCGTCATTTTGGTTCCTCCTGTGCGGCAGGCAAGACAAAGCCCCCTGCCAAATAATAAATCTGGCAGAGGGCGAAAAGTACGCGGTACCACCTCTGTTTGTCCGAGCCTCACGGCACACGGACCTTCGCGGGTACGGGCAGGTGAAATGCTCCGATACCCAAACGCGGTAACGTGCGCACACGGCACAGCCTACACGCCTTCACGGTTTCAGCCTGCTGCTCAAGGATGTATTCACTTCCCGCCGTACAGTCCCTTGCACCATCCGGGACCTCTCTGTGCGCGGCAAACAGAAGCTACTGGTTCCTCTCTCCGCATTTGAACATTACTAATTTAACATAGTTGCGAGGCCTTGTCAAGCGCAGTACCGTTTGCGGTGCAATGGGTCAGCATTGCGATTTTTCAATCAATTCTCTTGCGTTGGCAAGGCTTAGTTCCGTTACTTTGTCCCCTGAAATCATTCGGGCCAGCACCTGTACGCGCCCATCAAGGTCAAGCGGGTGAATTTCAGTATAAGTGCGATCCCCGCGCACATTTTTCTGAATGAGAAGCTGCTGATCCGCAAAAGCTGCAATCTGTGGTGTATGCGTGATACAAAGCACCTGATGTCCCTGCGCAGTCTGCTTGAGCTTTTGCCCAATTCGACCAGCCGCAAGACCGGAAACACCGGTGTCAATCTCATCATAAATCACGGTAGGAATAGCATCCTTATCTGCTAAGGCGCTCTTAAACGCAAGCATAATGCGTGAAAGCTCACCGCCGGATGCAATTTTGGCCAGCGGTTTTGGTTCCTCGCCGGGATTGGTAGAGATGAGAAATTCAACGCTGTCCTGTCCGGCAGAGGCAAGCGGTCCGCGCTGATGGCGCAGCGCCATCCGAACCCCGGGCATATTCAGGAATTCGAGAGCCTCCCGCATCTGCTTGTTCATTTGGGTAAAAGCCTTCAGGCGGGATTGTGTGAGCTGTTCGGCGGCTTCCTTGGCACTGCGATAGAGTTCTTGCTTGCGCTGCGTTAATTCTGCAATCCTCTTGCCGGAAGATTGGTAGCCTTCCAGCTCCTCGGCACCTTTATCCCGGCGTGCAAGAAGTTCTTCTACGCTGGCGCCGTAGCGCTGCTTAATACGGTAAATTTGATCAAGGCGTTCCTCGATCTGATTCAGTTCCCCCGGATCAAAATCGTAGGCATCCAGACGATCTGCCAATTCGGTGGCAAGTTCTCTTGCTCCATAATACAGTTCATTGAGACGGTCAGACAAAGGCGCCAAACTTTCATCCAGCCGGGCGCTGTTTGCGAGGTCACCTGCCGCACCGCCTAAAAGGTCTGCGGCACCGGCGCTGTCTCCGTCCTCGTCACCGGAAAGAGCCTGATGCGCTGCGGTCAGACCGTCCAGAATTCCCTGTGCGTGAACAATCACGCTGCGCCGGTCCATAAGTGCGTCTTCCTCGCCGGGTGAAAGCGCGGCGGAATCAATCGCATCGATTTCTTCCGTGAGCTCGGCAATACGGCGCTGCTTTTCCGCCTCACTGGACGTCAGCGCATCCAGTGCACGTTTGGCGGTCACCAATTCCCGGTAGAGCTTATGATAAGCTTCATAAAGTTCTCCATTTTGCGCATATTGATCAAGCAAGCCCAAATGCGTAGAAGGGTTGGTAAGGCTCGTACTGTCATGCTGTCCATGAATGGTTAATAGCCCGGAAGAAATATCCCGTACAACACTGGCTGTGGCGGGCATTCCGTTGACGCGGCAGCTTCCTTTGCCGTCCGCACCAATTTCACGGTAGAGGAGCAAATCATCCGATACGCCATAGCCGCAGCGCTCCACAAGTTCCCGCGTTTTGGCGGGAAGATGTTCAAAAGTTGCCCAGATTCTTGCTTTCTGCGCTCCGCTGCGCACCAGTTCCCGGGAGGTGCGGTTGCCTAAAATCGCATTGATGGAATCAATCAGAATGGATTTGCCCGCGCCGGTTTCACCAGTCAGAACATTCAAACCAGGAGTGAACGATACTTCGGCTTTTTCGATTACGGCAACATTTTCGATTTTGATTTCCGCAAGCATGGAGCCATGCTCCTTTCTTCCGCTCAGGCGCGGGGCATTATGTACTGCTGGAGCTGACAGGTGATTTCGGCTGCCGCCTCCTCAGTGCGCATCAGAATAAAGAAGGTATCATCACCGGAAAGGGTGCCGACAACGTCCTTCCAAGTCTGGGCATCGAACACCTCACAGGCAGCATTCGCCATACCAGAAAAACACTTGACAAGTACCATGTGACCGGCACAGTCAACTTTAAGAACCGATTCCCGGAAAATCGTCTCAAATCGGTTTGGGGAATGTGCAGTCTTGCCGGCCCCACTGGCAGACATATACCGGTAATGTCCGTCCCCGGTGGCTGTTTTGACAAGGCGGAGTTCCCGGATATCCCGGGAAACAGTGGCCTGAGTCACATCAAAGCCTTCACGGCGGAGATGTTCGAGCAGATCTTCCTGTCGGTCAATCGGGTATTTGTCGATCAGATCAAGGATCGCCTGATGTCGTGCACTTTTCATATCAGTCCTATCTCCTCATCAATTTTGTTTCTATCGCATGAAATTGCTCACTGCCATCAAAGACTATGAGCTGTAAAGATTCAGGTGCTGTGGTCAGGTCAAGGACATCCCCAGGCTGCATATCGCACTGTGCATTGCTGTCCGCACTGGCATAAACGGGCTCGCGGTTGTCTTTCTCGGCCACAATGGTGAGATGCCGATCCGCCGAAAAGACCAACGGAACAGAATGCATTCCGTGAGCGCAAACCGGTGTCAGCACCATGACGGGCGCGCGGGCATCCAGTACCGGGCCGCCCGCAGACAGCGAGTAAGCGGTAGACCCCGCAGGCGTCGCAGCAATTACGCCATCGCTGCGGTATCGGCTCACAAAGACACCATCACAGTAAACCGTATAGTCCATTGGGTGCAGCCGTGAATGGCCAAACAGAACGACATCATTCATGGCAACCCGAGACCATTTGTGGGCGGCAACTTGGGCAAGAAGCATATGACGGGATTCAAGTGAATACTCCCCCGCTAACAGACGCGGAATTTTTCTCTCAAGTTCGCCGACCTCACAGGTTGCAAGAAATCCCGTCCGGCCTAAATTGACGCCCAAAACCGGCTTCCGATATGCTGCACATTCCGGGGCAACGCGCAGCAGCGTTCCATCGCCGCCTACCGTTATGACCTGAGAAGCCTGAAGAAACGCCTGTTCCCGAGGCAGAAAACAAGCCTGCGTTTCGGAAAGATCAGCGGAAAACTCATCCGGCAGAAGCGCCTGCGTGCCTGCGTCTGAAAGCTGAGAAATGATGATTCGCGTTACCGTCAAATCATCGTCTTTCATTCTGTTAGGAAGAAGCAGAACCGACATATAATCCTTCTTTCCATGGGTCAAAGCTGAGCCCATGATACGTCAATGAAGATTTGGCGCTTTATCAAGTGCAGCATGGGCAGCCGCTACCGTCTGCTCAATCAGCCCATCGGGGAGGGGCTGAGGCTCGTCATCATGCCGAACGAACATCAAAAACTCAATGTTTCCTTCGGGTCCCTTGATCGGCGAAAAATCAAGACCAGCAGGAGTAAAATGGTTAGCCATTGCATAGTTTTGTGCCATGTGAAGAACTTCAGCGTGCGTGGAGGGTTCCCGAACAACCCCCTTCTTGCCGACCTTTTCCCGTCCGGCTTCAAATTGCGGCTTGACCAGACAAACACCTACGGCATCGGGCGTACAAATGACGTCAGCTACCGGGAAAATGTGTTTGAGGGAGATAAAGGAAACATCCACACTGAAAAATTCAATCGGCTCCGCAAGCTGATCCGGCGTAACATTGCGGATGTTGGTCCGTTCCATATTCACAACGCGGGCATCGGTGCGAAGGCTCCAGGCAAGCTGGCCGTACCCTACATCTACAGCATAGACCTTAACAGCGCCGTTTTGCAGCATACAATCCGTGAAACCGCCGGTGGAGGCCCCGATGTCCATACAGACCTTCCCTTCCGGGCGCATGGGGAAGACCTGCATGGCTTTTTCCAGCTTGAGTCCACCGCGGCTGACATAGCCGATATCGTGACCGCGAACTTCCACCTTTGCATCTTCAGAAATCATCTCGCCGGCCTTGTCTACTTTTTGCTCATCCACAAAGACAATTCCCGACATGATAAGCGCCTTGGCGCGCTCGCGGCTTTGGGCGAAGCCGTTCTGACAGAGATATTGATCAAGACGTATCTTCATTCCACACTCCCCTTTCGGGATTCAAGAACCATAGAAGCAAGAGCCGGGGCATCCAAACCCAGAGCTTCACGAAGCTGCGGAACAGTAGCATGAAGCAAACGGGTATTATCTACGCCGCGGTGCAGGAAAGTGCCTTTCCATCCGAACTCATGCAGCGCTGTACAGAGCTGCTGACCAATTCCGCCGGACGGCACAGCTTCCTCAGCAAAAAGAATTGTTTTATAGCGGGAAAGGTCTTCACACAAGCCCTCAGGCAGCGGGAAGATCTGGACCAGTTTGCTGCAGTCAGCGCGAATACCTTGTTCCTCAAGCAAAGAAACAGCTTTCAGTGTCTCTTCGCTCTCTGCACCATAGCTGACAAGGACCACATCGGCATCTGCTTTGGGCTGGATGAAATCATAAAGCTGCCCGGAACAGCCGAGAGCAGCTAATGCTGGCTGTTCTTCGCCGCGTGCATAACGAATGGCGCGGGGGCCGTGCATGGTTTTGATGATTTTTTCCAGCCAATATTCGAGTTCGGCATAATTGGATGGCGAATAAGTCGGGATGCCAATCTGGCTGAAATAGCCAGGGTCATAGATTCCCTGATGCGTTTCACCATCAGCGGGAACCAGCCCGGCCCGGTCAACGGCAAACACAACATCCAGCTTCATCAGATTGACATCATGAATCATCTGATCATAGGCGCGCTGGAAAAAGGTGGAATAGATTGCCACAACAGGAAGCATCCCCTGGCTAGCCAGTCCGGCAGCAAAAGTTACTGCGTGTTCTTCCGCCATGCCAACATCAAAGAAACGCTCTGGAATGCTGTGATAGAAGAAATTCAGACCCGTACCGTATTTCATGGCCGCGGTAATCGCACAAAGCTCGGGAACTTCTGCCCCCAGTTCCGCGAGACGCATACCAAAGCGGGTTGAGAACGAATCCTTTGGGGAAACTTCTGGGTTGGTCAGATGGTTCAGATCAAAAGCCGATACGCTGTGGAATTCTCCCGGATTTTCCTCGGCCTGCTTCAGACCTTTTCCTTTCTGGGTGACTACATGGAGAAAGACCGGAGCATATTGTTCGTTCAAGTTCGTGAAAAGGCGGATGAGTTCCATTACATCGTGACCGTCTACAGGCCCGATGTACTGAAAGCCCATCTCCTCAAACATCGTAGAGTGGTAAATTCCACGGCGGATAAGCTTTTTGCCTTCCTGCAGAACTTTAACAAGGTCATCACCGATAGCGGGAATTTTTTCAAGAGCTGTCTCCATCTGGGCTTTTGCATGATAGTACTTGGGGTCGGTGCGCAGCTTGGTCAGATAGTTGGCCATCTGTCCCACGTTTTTGGAGATGGACATCTTGTTGTCGTTGAGGACAACGATGAGATTGTTCAGCGTACTTACATTATTCATGCCCTCGTAGACCATGCCGCCGGTAAAGGCACCATCACCGATAATTGCCACGACTTTTCCCGGCTCTTTCTTGAGCTTTTTGGCCCGTGCCACGCCAATGGCAGTGGAGAGCGCCGTACTGCCGTGACCGGCGATGAAGGTGTCACAGTCACTTTCCTGCGGGGCGGGAAAACCAGAAATGCCATCCTTTTTGCGCAGCTGTGCAAATCCCGCGCGCCGTCCCGTCAGGAGCTTGTGCGTGTAACATTGGTGACCGACATCGAACAAAATTTTATCCTGCGGAAGGTTCAGCACACGGTGCAGTGCAACAGTCAGTTCCACAACACCGAGATTGGAAGAAAGGTGCCCGCCAGTGGCGGAAACGCTCTCTATAAGAAAATTGCGAATATCCTCACACAGAAGCGGCAGCTCCTGCGGCAGGAGCTTTTTTACATCGCCTGTCCCATGGATTTTATCCAGGTATGTGTATTTCATGTTACGTTCCTCTTTTACACGCTCATACGGCCGGCATTAAAAAGCCAATCGCCACACCGAATACTGCACCGGTTAGAACCTGAATAGGAGTGTGTCCCACCATTTCTTTGAGCCTTTTGTCCCCTAAAAAGGGAAGATGTTCGGATTCCTGTTCCATCCACTCACTCAGCATACGGTTGAGCAGCTTTGCCTGCTCCCCCGTCTCACGACGGACACCCATAGCGTCATACATGACAATAACCGCCAGAACAAAAGCAAGCGCAAATTCAGTGGAGCCGGTTCCGCAATGACGTCCTGTGGCAACCAACATGGCACAGACTGTGGCAGAATGGGCGCTGGGCATTCCGCCTGCACCCCAGAGACGCTCCGGAATGAATTTACCGAGCATGATAAAGTTGATAATGACCTTTGTCAATTGAGCAAGCAGCGAACTGATGGCAGCTGTGACCAGAACATAATTCCAGTTTAGCGCTTCCATTAAAAGCGACATAGGATATACTCTCCTTCAAATGGGTTATTTGTCCCGGCGCAGAAGTTCCCGTGCCATCTCGCAGAGAAATTCTGCCGGTTTTCCCAGCGGGGTCAGAGCTGCCATTGCCGCTTCGTTATGACTTTCAGCAAGCCGGCGCGCCCCTTCAAGACCGTAGAGGGTAATAAACGTGGTTTTATCATTGGCTTCGTCGCTGCCAACGGGCTTGCCAAGCTGCTCGGTGGTAGAAGTTACATCGAGGATGTCGTCCACAATCTGAAAGACAAGTCCCAATTCCGCAGCATAGTGAGCCAGTGCGGTGCGCTGCTCGCTCGAAGCGCCCGCCGCATCGCAGCCAAGATCCGTCCCTGCAATGATGAGCGCGCCGGTTTTATGGGCGTGCAAATTTAATAATTCACTTTCAGTGGCGCGGACTGTCTCATAATGTTTATCCAGTTCCTGCCCGTAAAGCATTCCCCTGGCACCGCCGGCACCGGAAAGATGCGCGGCAGCTTTGACACGGCTTTCTGCGGGCAGCGGCGCATTGGCAATCACCTCAAAAGCTGCAGTGACCAGCGCATCTGCCGCCAGAAGCGCGGTGGCTTCATCAAACTGCCGGTGGCAGCTCGGACGACCCCGGCGGGTGTCATCATTGTCCATGCAAGGGAGGTCATCATGGATAAGAGAATAGCAGTGCAGCATTTCAAGCGCGACCGCATAATCCACTGCCTGCGCCGGGTCAGAACCCGCAAGGCCGCAGGCCGCAAGCACCAATACAGCGCGAACACGCTTGCCGCCGCCCAAAAGGCTGTACTGTGCGGCCTGTCCGATGCGGGATGAGGCCGGCAGATATTGAGCGGATAATTCCGTAAGCCTTTTTTCTGTCATGGAAACAAAAGCTGCATATTGCGCCTGATAAACACTATGTTCCATACAAAACACGTCCTTTCGAGAATTTTCCCGGCGGCATTAGTCTTCCTGCTCGGTGGTTGATGCCAGCGAGGAATCAATCTCCTCAATTTGAAGCTTTGCGGTGTTCAAGGTTTCATTGCAGTAGCGAATCAGCTGTGCAGCTTCCGCATAGAGCTTGACAGACTGATCCAAAGAGGTATTTTCGTTTTGCATCAGGGCCAGCAATTCCTGAAGACGCTGCATCCCTTCCTCAAATGATTTTGGTTTTTTCATCTGATTGGCCTTTCTGCACGTTCTACCGCATCCACGGTGCACTGTGCGGCTGCAAGGTTTCCCTGTATCGTAATCTTCTGCCCCGGCTGAAGTTCAGCAACATTTGTATGATTCCCATGTTCATCTTTTACAATGGTATATCCGCGGGCCAGAACCGCATAGGGACTGACGGAGGCAGCCACTGCCGCTGCGCTTTGAAGCGTTTGGCCGCAGTGCGTTTCTTTTTCGTGAATCTCATTTTGAATTTGCGCTGTGACGCGAGCCAGATTCTCTGCACGCAGCTGCACGCTGTGCTGTGCATTGCGCAGCACGGGGGAGGCGGAAATTGTTTTGCAATTATTATAGCATATTTGCAGACGGGACTGTATATTTTTTTGAATATTTTCTTGTAAAATGAATAATTGGCGGCGCACCTGTGAAACGTCCGGTACGCAAAGTTCTGCCGCAGCAGAGGGAGTTGGCGCACGAAGGTCTGCCACATAGTCAAGGATCGTGGTATCAATCTCGTGCCCTACAGCAGAAACAACCGGCTTATGGCAGGCATAGGCAGCCCGGGCAATCCGCTCGCTGTTAAACACCCAGAGGTCCTCCTTGCTCCCGCCGCCGCGCGTCACAAGAATCACGTCAGGACGCGGGTCAGCATCCAGTCGCTTGATTCCCTCCACAATGCTTTGCTCCGCTTCAAGGCCCTGAACGCTCACAGGAGCCAGCAATAATTTTGTCAGCGGCCAACGGCGCGAGGCAACATGAATCACATCCTGAAGCGCTGCGCCCGTTTTTGATGTGACGATGCCAATGCATTTGGGCATCGCAGGCAGAGGACGCTTGTGAGCCGGGTCGAAAAGGCCTTCCGCTGTCAGCTTCTTTTTAAGCGCATCAAAGGCCATCTGCGCCGCACCGGCACCAAAAGGACGCATATAATCACAGTACAGCTGAAATGCGCCATCCCGTTCGTAAAGGGTCGCGCGCCCATAGGCAAGAACCAGCATCCCATTTTCCGGCTCAAAGCCAAGCAGGCGGGCCTTGTCCCGGAACATAACGCATTTGACGGATGCGCGTTCATCCTTGAGAGTAAAATAACAGTGGCCGCTCTTGTAGTGCCGGGTAAAATTGGAAATTTCCCCGCAGACGATGAGATTATTCAGCGGCTCGCACTGTTCAAGGACCTGCCGAGCCAGCAGGTTCAGTGTCGTCACATTGATGTAGTCGGCCACTGTCCCACCTCCCTGGCAGCCAGGATGGATACGCCAATCGCATTGTCACTGGCAAAACGGCCGGGGACAAACCAGACGTTGTCCATCTGTTTCGTGAGATGGCTGCGAATCACATCGCTGCTCATCACACCGCCTGCAAAAACGACTGGCAAACCCGGCTCCTGCTCCAGAGCGGCCGAAGCCATACGGCGAAGTGTTTCCGCAATGCAGAGCAGACAGTATTTGCAGACGTATTCCGGGCTTTTTCCCTTCGCAAGCAAATTTTCGCATTGATTCTGCAATCCAGAAAGGCTGCAGGAAGTTCCTCGCACACTTGCTTTCGGCCTGATTTCTTCCTGACAGGCAGCTGCAAGACGGCTCACCTCTGCGCCGGCCGGGAACCCGAATCCAAGCCGCACGCCCAAACGGTCCACAGCTTGACCAGCATAAAGGTCTGTACTTGTGCCAATACATTCGATTTTATCCGGCCCTTCACAGCGAAGCAAATCGGTTGTGCCGCCCGAGACATGAAAGACAAATTCCTTCTGCGCAAACAGTTTTTCACCCTGCGCGGCATAAAGTGCCGCCGAAATATGCCCCTGTTGGTGGGTTGTGCGAACCAGCGGGATCCCTTTTGCTGCGCAGAAAGCCTCTGCGGCATTCACCCCGGCTAAAAAGCATGGCATATAGGATCCCTCAACAGGCCGTGGCTTTGCAGATACGCCAACCGCCCCAATGGAGGTTAAATCCACTTTTTCAGAAAGACTATGGATAAGTTCGGGCAAAGCAGCCGTGTGATGAAACAGTGCATCGCTTTGCCGCAGTCCCAGCTGGCCTTCTTTTACCGGAAGAAACTGCTTGCAATCACAAACAACCTCCCCGGCCGCCGTATCAAATACAGCCAGGGAGGTTGCATAGTTGCTGGTATCAATTCCCAGGGTCAGCATTGTTCTGCGGGGGTCTGCCCCATCTTACGGGCCACAGTACCAAGCAGGCCGTTGACAAATTGGTAGTCTTTGTCATCGCCGTACTTTTTGACCAGTTCAACCGCCTCATTAATGGCAACACCGGGCTTTTTCTCATCCCCGTAAAGCATCTCAGCCAAGGCAACACGCATGACAACCAAGCTGACGCGAGGCACCCGGTTCAGCGTCCACCCCTTAAGGTTTTCGGCAATCAGAGAATCAATCTCCTCGGAGTGCTGCTCCATATCACGCAAAATGCGCAGAGAAAAGCTATCCAGAGGATGCTCGTTTGATTCCGGCTGATTCAGCATAGCCGGGTTCGGATCATCTTCATGAAAAGTTGCGGAGAAAGCCGCAAGGAAGGCGTTTTCGCGCGCTTCGCGGCGAGTCAGATTCTGTTCCATCGTCACATTCCCAATCCCTGTTTTTGTTTTCTTTAAGCATCCTGCGGTTCGGCCAAGCCGGCAGCGATTACGTCCACGCGGGAAACTGTAATACCCGTCATGTTCTGAATCGTCTGCTTAACGTTTTCCTGCACCTTGGCGCAAACCGTCATAATCTTGCAGCCATACTGTGCAATGATGTGTACCTGTACAGTGGCTACGCCATCCGTGAGCTGTACCGTAACCGGTTTTTGAATGCTTGCCTTGTTGAGCAGACCGCGCACGCTCTGCCTGCTGCCGGAAGAAACTTCGGCTACACCATCAATCTCAAGAGCTGCCAGACGTGCGATTTTGGCAAGAACCTCCGTTGAGATCTGAAGGCTGCCATTCACTGTATTGCGAACGTCCATAATTTATCCTCCCGCTGCCGAACATGACGTCCGGCGGATGTCTATGGTAAATAATTTATATACAGTTTACCACAAATCCGCCGCATTTGCAACCAATGGCGTGGTTTATTTTACCTCAACTACCGTGATGTCCTGTGCGGTAAGATTGCCACATTGATTGAGCACTGCATCCCGGATGCGAGTCACCTCCTCAGCGGTCAAGGCATCGTTCTCCGTCATGACCGTGACATCTGCCCGATCTGCACTCAAAGTGACCACACAATCGGCAAAGCCTTTGGCCTTGATAAGATTTTCTATCGTTGCCTCTGCCGTTATGTTCGCCACCTGTTTTTCAAGTTCATCCGTTATCTCTTTCTTTTCAGTATCCGTTAACTCGCTGTTTTTTAGCGTCTTTTTGATTGTATCCAGCACTTCATCCCGCGACTTTGAGCGTGAAAGGCGTGCCTGCTCAAAAAATTCGTTTCCAGAATCCTTGCTCACACTGACAAGCTGGGCTTCGCCGTAATTCTTTCCTGCAAATTCGCTCTCCCCCGTCCCGCTGATTTCCGCTTCCAAAGGATCATATACCGCCTGTTCTGTATCGGAGGCCGTCAGGCTGACAGGCTCCTGCGGCTGCGCAGGGGCCTCTAAAATGGCAGAAGTCTCTGCAACTTCGCCCTGCTCAGAGGCCGGGACGGTTTCCAACCCCTTTTGAGAGTAAGACCAGTTGAGATATACGGCACCGCCCAGCGCCAGTGCCAACACTGTCAGGGTGATCCCCTGCCCCTTTTTCCCTTTCATATTGCTGCCCCCTTACTTGGCTTTTGTGTTTCGGATAATCCTATTTGGATTGAGAACGAAGCTTATTTACCGTAATATGACTCGGCCCAATTCCGGTCAGTGCTCGGACAAGTTCTGTTACCCGGAGCTGAATTTCCGCCTTGTCACCGCCTTCACAGAGAACGGCTACTCCACGGATTTCAGGCTGGCGTATGGTTTCTACCAATGCCGAGGAGGAACCGTTCGTCAGAACGTGGGAAGAATGGGATGTTTCGCTTTCTGCGTCCCGGCTTTGCTCCAGATCCTGTGCATAGACGGTTTGCTCATTTTCATCCAGCGTTACCATGACTTTCGTATCTCCCGCTCCTTCCATGGCGCCAATCAATTCCTCGAGCCGCTGTTCCAGTTGCTGTTCATAGTCTATATTTAGTACAACATCGGATTTCTCGGGTTCTTTAGGCTCCGGAACCCACTCCGATGCACAAATAAGGAACATTCCTGCGAGCCCGGCGGCAATAAGCAGGTTGACACGCTTTTTTTCATCGCTTAGTATTTCCCGCAGTTTTGCGGAAAGCTCTTTTCCGCCGGTCATTGCCCTTCCTCCAACACCCAAGGAACTTCCTTGCCCCAATACGCTAAAAGTTCCTCCGCTTGCTTCCGGTCAGCAGGATAAGCCAACCGAATGTGGTATCCGTCCTCTTTCTTGCAAACGATGGATTCGATCCCGCTTTGCCGAAGCAAATCCTGAATTGCTGCGGCGGATTGCTCCTGCTCAAGGCTCTCGCCATAATCGGAAAAATCCTCAGCAGTAAGGCCCTGTTCCGCCCAGGAGCGAAGTTCGTTGACAAAGCCCTGCCAGTTTGCATTCCCGATGCCATGAATAACCGACGTTAAAATATATAGAGTGAGAACAAGATTTATGACCGGCTTAAAGACGTGGTCCGGCCAGAATGTGCGGATTATGCCGGCCAGAGTGCATAGAATGCAGCACCCGAGTGCCCATTGACGCAGTGAGGTCATTCAGGTCCCTCCGTTCCCGCCGAGCAGCAACAACATCGTAGAAAGAATCACCATAAAAAAATACAGCATCAGTACAGCCCCGCACAAACGAGCACCTTCACCAAACAGCTTGCAAATTTGACTGCATTGCTTTTGCCCTCCCGCAGCAGCAACGATACCCGTGGAAGAAAATGCCAGCCAGTAAAGGCTGCATTGCAATAAAACGGGAACGAATGCAGCTGCCAACGCCGCCACAGCCGCAAGAGCAAGAGATCCTTTGAGAAGGTGAACCGCTGCCGCAACACTGCTCATTGCAGCGGCGGCAACATTGCCAACGATGGGGACAGCGGCCGAAACTGCATTTTTGCCAAGCCGCAATGCGGCATGGTCGGAGCAGCCCGCCAAAACATTCTGAAGTCCCAATATTAGGCTGAATACCGCACCGCAGCACTTGAGAAGCCCGGAAAAGCATCGTGCGAATAAGTTTGCCGCTTCTCCAAGGCCACTGTCATTCCAGATGGCAGCTGAGACAGAAAAGCAAAAATAAATTTGCAAAATCGGCAGCAGGATTTTTTCAATCGCGATGGAAAGAAAAGCTGACATGGCGTAAAACAGATTGCTGTATACAGTGGCTCCCGCAGTCTGACCCGCAAGCAGAGCAACGCCGCTGTATACCGGAACAAATCCAGTTAGATAGGCTTGGCAGGTTTTGGCCGTAATAGCTACCTGATCCACGAGTTCCATCATGGAGGACAGGCAGAGCGTGCCGAACCCAAGAACGCAGACGGCATCAAGACATTTTTTCCAACTGCTGTGTCCGGCCAACAGACTTATCCCGCAGCTGATAAGCAGAAACAGATTGGCACGGCGGGTCATTTCCCATGGCTGATGCAGGGCGTCCGGAATCCAGCCAATCAGTTTGTCAAGCAAGTCGGAAAATGTTGTGCTCAGTGTATCTTGTAAGGTAATGCCGCCGGAATCGAGAATGCTTTGAATCTCCTGCGGGAGTTCCTCTGCATCCGCCGGAAGTGCAAATACAGCCATCATGGCAAAAATGACAAAAAGGATTGCACAAGACTTTGCAAAAGCGGCAGCGTTTCCATCATGGCAAGCACGCGGCCAAGCAATTCCACGCAAAAGCCTGCGGAGGCAAGACCATTTTCTCGGCATAGATCTGAAGCAAACTGTGCAGCCAGCGCAGTGGCGAGCACTCGAAGCAGAATTCCAAACGAGGGTGCGTCCACCAAGGAGGCAAGATCTTCTAACTGAGCAATGACCGGGCTGAGCTGATTGGTTGCCATAGTCAGCAGGCACATTGCTCCGCACAGTGAAATCAAAAAGGCAAAGCCGGGCTGATCTTTTTTGAGGCTGAGCATCAAAACACAGACCACAATGGAGAATGCGGATGCTTTCAAAATCAACATGGTTCATTTTATTATAAATCAAACAGTGCTTTAATCAGTACGAACAGATCGCTTATCTGACGCACAAGCATACTCAACACCACAATTAATCCGGCAAGTGTTGTCATCATGGCCTGGTCTTCCCGTCCCGAGCGAATGAGCAGCTGGTTCAATACAGCAACGATAATGCCAGTCGCCGCTATCTTGAATACGAGGTCAATATCCATGAATGCTCTCCTCCGTTCAGGCCAGCAAAATGGCAGCCAATAAGCCAAGGCATCCGCCAAGTCTTGGCGCTATCTGCCTTGTCTGCTCAGCCTTGGCACGGCACTCTGTTTCAGTTCGGCGGCAAATGGCGCAAAGCGATGCAAGCGTCCGGCAGGCTGAACTGCGCGAAGCAGATGATAAAGACGATAATCCTTCCCTCAATTCCGGTCCGCAGGTTCTGTCAAGTTCTTGCGGCATAGGAATCTCGGCGTAAGTGCGGCAGCGCTCAAGATGAAATGCCGCGAACGCAGGGTCGAACGCCGCGTAAGAAAGAACTTCTTCGCAGGGGAGCGCGCGGTAATAGATGGTCTCCCGTAAAAGTTCCAACAGACGGATGAAGGTACAGACCGCTCGCCAGCGCGAAAGATGATACTTATAAAGACTCCACCCTCCGCCCGTCCCTGTCAGGATAAGCAATTCCATGCCAAGAACTTTCAGCCAGAGCGCCGTCATGCGAGCCGCTCAACACGGACGGCTTTACCCGGGCAAAGTCGTCCATCCAAAAATACGACTGTCTCAAATGCTCCGGTATGCAAAAGACGGGCAAGCTGTGGCTTACGTTCCAAATGCTCCGGACGGTCACAGTGGACTGAGGCAAGAAAGACCACGCCCGAAGCCAGTCCTTCTTCCACGGCGGCCGCATCCGCTTGGGTACCCAGTTCATCACAGATGATGGCTTGTGGATTCATACAGCGCAAAGCCATCGTGATGGCCTGTGCTTTTGAGCAGCGGGTATAAACATCGCAGTGAACGGAATAGGAGGGCGGCAAAAGTTCCCCGCGTTCATCGGCAACGCAAAATACACGGTCGCTTTTCTCTAAGTAACGGATGATGCTGCGCAGGAAAGTGGTTTTCCCACTTCCCGGCACCCCGGCGACCAGAACGCCGCCGCGCAGATCATCCAAAATAGGAAGCAACTTCTTGGGCAATTCGCAAGTCAGGCTGCGCGACACCCTCAGATTGAGGCTTGTTACCACAGCAAAGCCGTGAGGCCCTTTAACTCCGGCAACGCCGACCCTGCACCCATCCGGGAGCGTAAAGAATCCTTGGCGCAGTTCGTCCTCATAAGCATAGGCAGAATAGCGGCATAGAGTCAAAAAACATTGCTGGAGAGCCTGCTGCCCCACCGCACAAGCCGCTTGGGAGCAGGGCAAAACTTCACGCGCAGACCGCAATCGTCCGCCGATTGTAAATTGAACAGGTTGTCCGCGCCGAAGTCTTACCTCCTGAACCCGGGCAGCAATTTCCGGTTCAAGGCCGCGCAATTCAGACCGCAATGGCTCAGGAAAACTTTCAATGACAGTGTAATACTCGTCCACCTTTCCTTCACCTCCACACTGCCACTGTATTCCCGTCAGGATGAACTTAGAACAGCACCAAACAAAAACACACCAGCCGGAGCCGGTGTGTCAGATATATGCTTGTTATTCGTCTGTTGTTTGGCCAATCATGCGGAAAAACTCGGCTTCATCTATGACAGGAACGCCCAGTGCCTGCGCTTTTGTCAACTTTGAACCTGCCGCTTCCCCGGCCAGCACATAGGCCGTGCGTTTGGAAACCGATCCGCTTGCTTTTCCGCCGTTGCGCACAATCAGAGCCTCTGCTTCCTGACGGGAAAGAGTGGGGAGAGTTCCCGTCACAACCAGCGTCTTGCCGGCCAGCGCAGTCCCCTTCTTCTCTCCGTGCCACTCCATGTTGACATTGGCCTGTTCGAGGTGTTCCAGCAGATCAGCTGTTCCCTCCTTGGCAAAAAACTCAACCACACTTTGGGCCATTACACCTCCGAATCCGTCAATAGCGCTGATCTCCTCAGTACTTGCTTGACGAAGCGCCGCCATAGAGCCGAAATGTTCTGCCAAAAGCGCCGCTGCCTTGTCACCAATGTTGCGGATACCAAGGCCGAAAACCAGTTTGTCAAGGTTGTTCTTTCGGGAATTGTCAATGGCAGAAAGCAGATTGCCTGCGCTCTTTTCCTTGAATTTATCTAAGGTCAGAAGCTGCTCTTTTGTCAGCGCGTACAAATCAGCAACCGTATGGACCAGATTTTTGTCGATGAGCTGGCGGGCCACGGCCTCCCCTAATCCATCAATAGCCATCGCGTTGCGGGAGGCGAAGTGAATGAGATTGCGAAGCGCCTGCGCCGGACATTCGGGATTAACGCAGCGCAAGGCCGTCTCATCCTCGAGGTGAACAACGGGTGCTCCGCAGGAGGGGCAGTGATCCGGCATCCGATACGGGACAGCTCCCTCCCCGTGACGAGCCACACCAATCACTTCGGGGATAATATCTCCCGCCTTGCGCACCTGTATAGTATCACCGATGCGCACATCCAGAGAGCCGATAATGTCCCCGTTATGCAGGCTGGCCCGGGCCACACTGGTGCCCGCCAAAAATATCGGATCAAACACCGCCGTGGGAGTCAGCACGCCGGTACGTCCCACCGTGACCTCAATATCCCGCACAACGCTTTCCTTGACCTCCGGCGGGTACTTGAACGCGATAGCCCAGCGGGGAAATTTGTTGGTGCTGCCAAGAGTGTCACGAGCGGCAAGGTCATTTACTTTGATGACTGCACCGTCAATATCATATTCGAGCGATCCACGAAGTTCCCCAATGCGCAGAATCTCCTCGATTGCATCCTCGATGGAGTGATACACGTTGTACCGCGGAGAAACCGGGAACCCCAAAGATTTGATATAATCAAGCGTTTCGCTGTGCCGCGTAAACTCCCGGCCCTGCACGCGCTGGAGGTTAAACACAAAGATGGAAAGGCCCCGGGAAGCCGTGATTTTAGCGTCTTTCTGACGCAGCGAACCCGCCGCCGCATTCCGGGGATTCTTGAACGGCGTTTTGTCTTCCAGTTCCTGCTGTTCCCGAAGGGCCAGAAACGCCGCATGTGGCATATATACTTCGCCGCGGACTTCCAAAAATTCGGGGGCGCTTGGCAGCGTGTGAGGGATATCTTTGATGACGGCAAGGTTTTCTGTCACATCCTCACCTACAAGACCGTCACCGCGGGTGGAACCACGCACAAAAACGCCGTTTTCATATTCAAGGCTGACCGATAACCCATCAATTTTTGCTTCTACAACATATTCAGGGGTAACCCCCGCTTCGCGAACACGGGCATCGAACTCGCGCAGTTCGTCAAGGGAAAAAGCGTCCTGAAGGCTTTCCATCTTGACGGCATGGGCAACTTTGGTGAATTTGGCGCTTGCTGTTCCGCCAACGTGCTGTGTGGGGCTTGCGGATGTGACGAGCTCAGGAAATTCCTTTTCAATGGCGGAAAGTTCCCGGGTTAGTGCATCGTACTCAAAATCCTCAAGTTCCGGCGCATCCTGGTCATAGTAAAGGCGGTTGTTCTTCTCGATGATTGCACGTAATTCCTCTGCCCTTTTGCGAGCCTGCTCCAGTTCCATGTTTTTCCTCCGTTCCATCATATATGCTTTGATTAGCTTACCCCGGACTTTGGTGTTCATTATGGTCCGGACGTAAGAAAGGAAAAGAAAAAAGCCTGTCTGATCAGACAGGCTTTTCATTGGTGGAGATGAGGGGGATCGAACCCCTTACCTCCTGCATGCCATGCAGGCGCTCTCCCAGGTGAGCTACACCCCCAAGTTATCCGCCGTCATCCGGCGACAGATGATATTATAGCAAAGAGAATTTGGATTGTCAACACTTTTTTGCAAAATTTAAAGAAAATCATCCGTGCTGCAGGAGCGGGATGAAAAGTCACCTCTCTGCTGCAGCGGGCTGGTTCAAATTGCTCGGGTTTCTGCCTTAAGGTGGTTTCATCTACGTTATATGGGTTTGGCCGTCAAAAGTCAGGAAAGAAAAGCCAAATCTGTCCGTTATATAGGACTTTTCTGTACCGCTGTTTTATTGAATATTGGAACCCAATCCAGTATAATGAACTTAGAAAGGCTGTATTTGAGACCATCAACAGCCGGGGCGAAAATGCGAATGACCTGATTGAAGAAAAGGTGACGAGCGAAGGGCTCAGCTATGAGGCGGCAAGCCGGGAAGTTGTGGCCGAGGCCATGACGGACGTACTGCCGGACAGCCACTTTGTTGAGAACCTTGCCCAAAACCACAAGAGCATCTTTACGAAGATGGCCGAAAAGCTCAGGGAGTTT
>JAQXGE010000046.1 GCA_029006135.1 Oscillospiraceae bacterium
GGGGCGGTAGAGCAGGAAGCTGAGGGCCAGATTGGTGACGGCGGAGCCCACCATAAACCACTGGTCCTGCTCAAAATGCCCCAGCACCGCGCGGTAGGAACCCACCATGCGGTGGTTCCAGCCCACATATTCGTTGAGGCTAAACACCACCACAAAGCCCAGCGGCAGCAGGCGGCCGGCACCCATCCAGAGCGTCATAAAGGGCTGGAACAGGCACAGATAGGCGGTGGCCACAAAGCTGCCAAAAAAGTAGCTGAAGAGGTCAAGGCCCCAGAACACTTTTTTGTCATGGTCATTGGCCGCGGCGGACTTGTCATAGACGATGTTGCCGATGGCGGCGGCGAAGCTGTCCATGATTTTGTTACCGATATTGGTGACATTGTCCGAGATCGTGACATAGTTGCCGAGATTCGTTGTCTGAGCGGTGCCGCCAAGGCGGGAGGTGACGATAGTATCGGAGGAGCCGTAGATGGTGTTGGAGAGGCGATGTACAATAAAATACTTCAAATCGTGGAATATCCCGAGCTCCTTGAAATCCTTAAAGGACACTTTGACGTCATGGACATACGGGAAATCCTTTTTGAACCGCCGCGCAATCACAAGGTTGGCACAGGTATTGAGGACAACGCTCGTGCTGAAGTAGAGCACATAGTTCGGCATCCACGACACAACAGCGATTTTTGCCAGATAGATTGCGATGCTGAAGCACAGATCAATGCGGGTGCAGATATACCCCTGCTGGGTGCAGGTGTACATCAGCCGCCGCGTGACGAGGAAATAGCCGGACATGGTGGACAGGATATGCAGCCCGTAGACCGTGTAGGCCGTCACAAGGTTCACTTCCGGCATAATCCAGGGCAGTGCCACGCCGCCCACGATGGCTAAGACGCAGATGATAAGCCCCACAGCGCGGTAGGCCCATTTGTACATGGACATATACTTGCTGATTTTCTCGGCATCTTTTACGGCAATCTGTTCATACAAACGGTAGCTGATGACACTGCCCACGCCGAGTTCTGCGACCGAGAAAAAGTTGAACATCTTTTCCACGACCTGTGAAATGGCAACAATATCGTCCCCGAAGTTATAAACCATCAGCCGCCGGGTCACAAAGCCCAGAATCAGCAGCAGGATACTGGAACCAAGCGCATAGGCCAGATTAAGAATCGTTTTTTTGGTACGCACGGATGGTTTCTCCTAATTCACAAGATTATCGTTTGAGCACCCCGCCCGCCCAGAGGGCAAAGCGCGGGCCAAAGCCTTTGAGCAGGAAGCGGAACAGCGCCCAGTCCGCCCGGCTGCGGCACTCGTCCCCCTTGTCAAAGAGGGCGCGGCAGGCCTCAATGCCGGGTGCGCAGGCGCGGCGCAGGGCTTTATCCCGGCAGGCGGCGCCCCGTGCCTGCGGCCAGAACACATTGCCGACACGCCGCCAGACTTCCCTTTGTTCAGCCTCACTCCAGCCGCTGTTAGGTGCGGCAAAGAGCTTTTCAAACCGGCGGACCGCGGCCGCAATGCCCACAAAATGCGCGGGCAGGCCCGAATTGAGCAGGCTGCCCGCGCGCCCGACGCGGTAGACGACCATCGGCACATCCAGATAGCACAGCCGCGGGCAGGCCTTGAGCAGCACAAGGTCAAAGGGATAATCCTCCGCCCAGCGCACCTCATCCCAGAAAAGCGCATCGGTGCGCATCAGCAGTTCCCGCCGCACACAGAAGCGCCAGACGGCCCAGTGCCCGGCGGCCCAGAGCCGTTCCACACGGGCCGCGTAATCCTGTGACTCGTCCGCTCCGGGCGTGAACTTTTCGACCGGGCCGGGAGTCGGGGCCGGCTTTCCCCCGGCAGAGGCATCCAGTTCAAAATACCGCCCCACATACCATTCAAATCCGGGGGCTGCATCCATGGCGGCGCGCAGATTTTCCAGCATCTGCGCGGGCCAGTAGTCGTCACTGTCCAAAAAGAGCAGCCACTCCCCCTTTGCGGCGCGGATGCCGGTGTTGCGCGCGGCGGCAAGGCCGCCGTTTTCCCGGTGAATCACCGTCACGCCGGGGCAGAGCTGCGCAAAGGCATCGCACATGGCGCCGGAGGTGTCGGTGGAGCCGTCATCCACAAGGATGCACTCCCAGTCGGCGGGGCCATCCTGTTCGACCACGCTTTTGACACATTCGGCCAGATAGTTTTCCACATTATAAACAGGCACAATGACTGAAAATCGAACAGTCCCCGTGCGTTCCATGGCAATACCCCTTTCTCATTCGGTGGGAATAAGGTTCCAGTTTTCCTGATACAGCGCTGTTTTTTTGCCGTTTGTATACCAGCGGTCCGGCGCAAAAACCGTTTTGTCCTGCGCAAGCCACTGCCCCCACCAGCTGAATGTGGAGTTGCTCATAATAAACGCCCGGCAGCGGCGCATCAGCGCAAGGTCCTGCGCCGCCGTGCGGTGCCCGTCCATCCAGTGTACCGGCAGTCCGGCGGGGTCAAGATTTTGGCGCACATAGTCAAGGTCATCCGAAAAGACGAACAGTTCCGCATCGGGGGATTTTTCCCGCAGTGCCTTACAGGCCCGGGCGTAATACGCGGGGGTGCAGACCTGCAGAGCGGCATTTTCCGGCTTGAAATAATCCCCGCAGCGCCAGTGCAGGCAGACAGGGCAAGCTGCGTGTTCAATCTTTGCCGCCAGCGCGGCGGTTTCCGGGTCAAAGGATTCCTTCGGGGTCAGCTCGCGGCGCAGGGTCTCAGCCTGTGAGACAAAATATTCTTCGCTCTGGAAATATCCCCAGGCGAGAAAATCCCGCGCGCGGCCCCGGCGGGCCGGGGTGTAGCCTTCGGTGGCAAAATGCAGGCCAAGGGTGTTGAGCAGCGGGGCCATTTTTGCCTCAAAGGGCTGCCAGTCCCGGCTCATCAGGCCCTGCCGCTGTTCATATTTAATCATCAGCGCCTTGGCGGTGTTCTGCACCGGCAGATGCGCCTTGGCAAACCCGGGATCCGCAAGGACTTTGACCTCCGAGTTGACGCAAAGTGCATCGAGCGCAAGGGCAGTGTGAGCGGGCGCACCGTTTTTCCAGTCCCGCCGGTCAATGAGGGTCACGTCCTCATGGCAGGTAAGGCCCATGGCCCGGGCAAAGGCATAGATAAACATCTGGTTGCCCAGCCCGCCGGAGAGTTCCGCGTAAATCATGCGTCCGCCTCCCCCGCTAATTGGTCATACAACTTTTCCATCCGGCGCGCCGCAGCGTTCAGTTCATAGCCGGCCGCCTCCAGTTCCTTCCAGTGGTCGGCATGGGCGCCGCCCGGTGCAATGCGGCAGGCGGTGTCCGCCCACTCGGTCAAAGGCGCGTCCAGCGGCAGGAAATGCACAAGGTCAGTCACGGACCCGTCATCCGGCACATTGCAGGAGGCAAGGCACGGAACGCCGCAGCCCTGTGCCTCCACAAGGGTAACGGGGCTGCCCTCAAAGTTGCTGGGCAGCAAAAAGAGGTCAAATGCGTTCATGAAGGCCGG
Organism: Oscillospiraceae bacterium; assembly: GCA_029006135.1. Classification (GTDB taxonomy): domain Bacteria; phylum Bacillota; class Clostridia; order Oscillospirales; family Ruminococcaceae; genus Gemmiger. The sequence continues at coordinate 3,499 of JAQXGE010000046.1, forward strand.
CACATTGCTCTGTACCCCGGCAAAGATGACACGCTCCGCAATGCCGAGTTCTTCGGCAAGGCTGCGCATTTTCCCCTCCATCTCGCCCCCGCCGACAAGGAGCAATTTCCAGGACGGGTCTTTTTGTGCCATAGCCGCAAAGACGCGCAGCAGGAAGAGCGGATTTTTCTGGTGGTTCAGTCGTCCGACAAATCCAGCCAATCTCTCCTCGTCCGCAATCCCGTAGCGCCGGCGGATTTCCGCCCGGGAGGCCGCATCGGGATAAAAGCGTTCGCGGTCCACGGCGTTGCAGGCCACCGAGAAGTTTGGTTTTTGGTCGATATGGTCCCCAAAAACGAAGCGTCCTGCCGCCACGCCGCAGCCCAAAAACCAGTTTGCCGTGAGCTGGTACAGCCCATGCGCCATCCGCCAGACCAGCGTCATGGGCGGGTAGACAATGTGGCTGTGGACAATCAGCTTGGAATGCGGACTGAGCAGACGAATCAGCACGCAGACCGCCGCTGCAAGTTTGCTGGCCGTGTGGTAGTGGATGATGTCATAGTCCCGGCAGCGGCGCAGCTGGCGGCAGATGGCTTGAATCTTGCCCTTTTTATCATTGGGCACCTCGATGATGTTCACCCCGGCCGCGCGCAGTGCCGGCGCCGTGGACTGCTGGTCGGCCGGGCACGGCTCGGCAAGCAGGTCCACCTGATAGCGCTGTGTGTCCATGTGCAGCAGCAGGTTCTGCACATACCGCTGCACGCCGCTCTGCACGCCGAGATGGTGTGTAATCATCAGAATTTTCATGGAATCTCCCTCTTTGGAACGGGGCTTACCAGTAGCTTCCGCCCTCAACTTTTTCCTTGTTCTGCGGCTGTTCCTCGGGCGCAGGGCGCACCCAGGCATCATTGTAAAGACGGCTGATCTGCGGGTGGTCATCCCACCGGCGGCCCTTGATGCCGAACAGCAGCTGGGTCGCACCGCTCATCTGGATGGCGGCGTGTCCGGTATCCCGCGCATGAGCGGCGAGCGGCAGGCCGTATGCGCCCGCGCCAATGATGGCAACGTCGTAATTGGCGGCATCCATCTGCGCTTGCATCGCCGCAAGTGCGTCAAACCAGCTTGCATAGCCGGTCTGCTGCCCCGCCAAACCCTGAACGGCCTGCACCACGGTAAGGGATGCAAATTCCGGCAGGATATCGGTGCCGGGGAACAGCTGTTCCCGCTTTTCATACTGGCGCAGGATCGTCCCACGGAACGGATGCACGACAAGCACCCGCTTGCCGGCGAGCGCCGCACTCCAGGGATTTTTGTGATAGTAGGGCTCAAGCGCACGGAGCTTTGTGAACCGGGTCCCGGCGCATCCGCGGATGACCTCCCGCTCTGCGCCCACGTCCCAAAGTGCCAAAAGGTCTGCACTCTGCGCGCAGGTGACATAAAACCGGCAGAAACGGGCGAGCGTCTCATCGTCCGTGGGGAACACGCCGGAAAGATTGCGGATTTCCTCCCGCGTTTTGGCGCTGAAATTTTTGCCGTCATTTTTCAGATATTCTGCCACGGTGCGCATCTCGGTCGCGCCGCAGCGTCCGAATAGGAAAGGCTGACCCGCGCAGAGTGCATCCCGCGCGGCATCATTGCCCGCCTGTGCGTCAAGGATCGGCACGCCGCGGTATTTCCATCCAAAGCGCCCGTTCTTGTAAATTTCGCGGGCTTTTTGGAGCAGAAGATTGTCATTGTCCATGGCAGGGCACCTCCCGTTCCTCAAGCATAGCCAGCGCAGTCTCGGCGCTGTTCGACCAGAGGAAATGTTCGTTGATGCGTTTCTGTGCCGCGCAGCCGCGTTCCGGGTCAGCGGCCGATTCCAGGATGGCGGCGGCAAACTCCGCAGGGGTATCGGCAAAGCGGCCGCTGATGCCGTCCTCGATAATCAAATCGGGGCCGGGCGCATGGCGGGCCACCGGCGGGCAGCCCGCGTACATGGCCTCAAGGAGGCTCATGCCGAAAATTTCCGTCTCGTTAAAATTGACAAAAACATCGCAGGCATGATAATACGCCTGCACCTCGGTGTTCGGCAGGCGCGGAATACAGATACATTTCCCGCTCAGCCGCCGGGCCTTGAGGGCATCATGCAGTGTTGTGTCCAGCGCACCCGTGCCGATAATGACCGCGCGCCACTCATCCGGCAGCGCCGCTAAGACCGGCACAATGTCCAGCGGGCGCTTGTAATCGTCAAGCCGGCCCACAAAGACAAGGTATTTGGCCGTCTGTTCAAGGCCGAGATAGTCCCGCACTTCCGCTTTGGTGCCAAAAGACGCCGGGATGACGGCGGTATCCAGCCCGACCGGCATGACCCCGGCACAGGGCACCCGCAGGCTTTCAAGCTGACGGGCCACAGCAGGGGTCTTGGCGTAGGCGGGGGTTTTGCGGTAGATATTCAGGTTGCGCTTGCAGAGCAAGTCCATCGTCCGGCGGACAAACTCCCGCTGAGACGTACTTTTTACGGCGCCAAGCTGGCTGTAAAAGAAGATTCCGTGCTCCTTGCAGAAGCGGTACAGCCCCGGCACGCCCAGTGCGTTATCCCCCATGACGTGAACGGCATCCACCTTTTCCTTCAAAAGCGGTTCCCAGGTGCGGTAGAACGCACTGACCCCGGCTGCGCGCGCGGGAACATAATATACCCGGACATTGGGCTCCAGGTCCTCAAAAACAATATTTTCCCCCTTGCGGGCATCCGTGTCGGGGTAAAGGACAACGGCGCGGCAGCCCAGTGCGGCAAAAGCACGAGCCAGACCGACCTCCTGCCGATTGTAAGCGCCCTTCTGCCCGGACGCCCCGCAGTAAAGCTGCGGTATAGCGATGGTACGCATAAATGATACTCCCCTATGCTCTTAAAAAATCCGGTGCCGCCGGAACTTTCATTCCGGCTTGCGCAGATACCTCGCGTCAATGATTTCAAAGTCGTCGTCGCGGCAGTAGGTGTGGATTCCAATCAAGTCCTGCGGATTGATGCCCTCAATCGTCACATTCTGCGGCGCGGCGGCACACAGCGGTACCTCCGAAGCGCCGTGCCGCGCCCAGAATTGCAGATAGACGCCGTAATCCACCTTGGTGCTGACCTGTGCGGGGCGCACAAGGCGGGTGTTGCAGAGGAACAGCGGGCCGGCGTTGCGGTTTTCGAGACTGTATTCCCGGTGCTGGAGATTGAACGGCTCGTCCTCCTCCAAACTCAGCTCGGGTGGGTCCTCCATCATGGGGTCCTCATTGCGGCACAGGTCATAGCGGCGATAGCGGGTATAAAGGCCGTTATCCTGCTTAATTTCACTGCACAAAAGTGTGATCCGGTAGTCGCTTTTCTCGAGGATGATGGTATCGCAGAGGTTACGGTTGACCGGGAACTTTTTCACGAGTTCCCACTCATCGGGAAATTCCAGGCAGTGATAAACCATCAGGAACCCGGTTGTCCCCGTCTCGGGAATCATCCAGATTTCATTATTCCAGTCAAAGACGGTGGGGAAAGAAAGATGAAAATCCTCCTTGAGGACTTCCCTCATCCCGGTAATTTTGCCGGAATCTTCGAGCTTGGCGGCGGCAATGCTCCCCCGCTCCGCGGCCATATCGTAGGCTTCGCAGAACAGCCACCGCTCCCCCTCATAGTGATACAGCAGCGGGTCGGCATACCAGACGCCGGGGGTGTAGGGCATCGGGATGAACGGCTCACTGCCCATGGCGGGCATCAAATCGCACCCCTGTGCCTTAGGCGCAGGGCGCACGGCGATGGTATAGATTTCCTTTTGGCCCGCAATCTTTTTCAAGAGCCGCTTTGGCGGCATATGCAAAGCCCGGTAAAGCTGGTTCATGACTGTTTTTCTCCTATGATTTTTCGATAAATCGACATCAGTTTGTGATAATTTTCCTCAATACCATAGCGCTCTAGGGTTTTGGCGCGCATGGCCTGCCCATCCATGGACGCACCGCACGCCATCAGCCGGCGCACAGCATCCGCGAGCGCGGCGGCATCGCCGGGCGCAAAGTGGAAACCATCCACGCCCTCCTCGACCGCGCCGCCCACATTGCCAAGATCACTGGCCAGCACGGGTGTTCCAACAGCGTGCGCTTCGACCGGCACAAGCGGCTGTCCCTCATAGCAAAGGCTGGGGCAGAGCGCGCCCCGGCTTTCCGCCAGCAGCGCAAGAAGTTTTTCGTGACTGATCTGCCCAAGGAAGGTCACGGTCTGCGGCGCGCTGGCTTTCGCCCACTCACTGAGCGGGCCATCCCCGGCCACAATGAGCTGCGGTGCCTCCTCCCCGAGGAGATTCCATGCCTCGATGGCGGTGCGCAGGCCCTTGAGTTCCTCAAGGCGCCCGGCAAAGACAATCTGGTTTTTCCTCTCGCTCCACGCGGCCGGCTCAATTCCCGGGTCCGCAATGCCATTTGGCTTGAGATAAAGGCGGGCGGGGTCAAAGACCGGGCGGCGGGTCCCGGCGTTGAAGGCAAGCAGCCGTTCCCGGTTGAACTCAGTCAAAGCAATCAGATTGACCCGCCGATAGGTCCCGAGCAGGCGGTGAACGCCGTAGACCGCTGCACAGACAAGGCTCTGCGCGCGGCTGCCCCGGTAGCAGCGGTGACGCACCGCGCAGCGCAACCCATGGCGGGGGCAGTCCTCACACACCCGGCCATCCCGCAGCAGGATTCCGTTGGGGCAGAAGATGCGGAAATTGTGCAGGGTCTGCACGACCGGCACGCCCTCAAGAAAACACGCCCAGAACACTGACGGGCTGATGCTGAGCAGCGTGTTGTGGACATGGACAACGTCAATATGATGTTCCCGGATCAGCGCGCGGACCTCCCGCACTGTCTTGAAGCTGAACACGGCGCGAAAGGGCAGCAGCAGTTTCTGCACCGCGCCGCCCTCGGCGTTGGAGCGCTCATAGGTAAAAACCTGTTGACCGTGGCCGGCAAGCATCTCCCGCTCGGCGGCAAAGACGGTATCCTCCCCGCCGGGCAGCCGGTAACGGCAGTGGACGAGCAGAATACGAAGCGGTTCTCCTACGGCCATGGCGGCTCCTCCTTTCCAAATCCCCAAAAGGCAGAATCAGGCAGTATATTTTTTCTATTATACCTCTTTAAGCGCCGAATGGGAAGATGTGCGTCGGAAATAAAATCCCTGTTCCGCGATTTTTCCGGCTGTGTGCGCTGATTTCGTTCGTCATATCAGCAGCGTCCGGGGAGCAGGATACCCCCGGCACAAAGTTTGTGCCGGGGGTATTGCCGTGCTGCATAAAAGCTGACGGGCGCACATCCCGCCCGGAAACACAATGAGCGGCCCTCAGCATTTGAGCCAAGGGCCGCTCACTGTTAAGACAAATTTGGGTCAGCCGAAGCCCTCATCGGGGCTTTATTTTTCGCCCCTCTGCCGCTGCCGCAAAGGCGCGGGGCCGGCAGGTTTTCAGTTCTCGGCTTCTTCCAGTTCGCGGATGAGGCGCCATAATCCGCCGATGGAATCCACGGATTTCAGGCTGTCCTCGCTGATGTCCATATCCAGGGCCTCGCCGATTTGCCAGGCCAGTTCCACAAGGTCCTCGCTGTCCACACCCAGGTCCTCAAAGGTGATATCCTCGCCCAAGTCGGCCGCGTCACAGCTGAACTGTTCCGCCAAAATATCCAGCAGGTCTTCAAACGTCATCTGATTTTCCCTCCATGTCTGCGTTTTGACATCTCTATCATACCCATGTGCGGCGGGCGCGTCAATGGCAGATTCGACTAATATCAGCAGAAATTTCCGTCAATATGTCCAAGGTGACGCAGCAGCGCCAATCACGCCGTGAGCTGCGGCTGGGCATTGAGGATGCGCATGAACTCCTCGCCGGTGATGGTCTCTTTCTCATAGAGGTACCGGGCAATCTCATCCAGCTTGCCGCGGTTTTCAGCCAAAATTTGTTTGGCTTTCTCATGTTGCGCCTTGACAACCTCAACCACCTTGTCATCCACGGTGGCGGCGGTGCGCTCACTGCACGCCAAACTGGCGTCCCCGCCCAAATAGGCGTTGTTGACAGTCTCCAGCGCGACCATGTCAAAGTCATCGGTCATGCCGTAGCGGGTAATCATCGCGCGGGCCAGCTTGGTGGCCTGCTCAATATCGTTGGACGCGCCGGTGGTGATGGAACCGAATACAACCTCCTCAGCCGCGCGGCCGCCGGTATAAGTCGCAATCTTGGCAAGGATTTCCTCCTTGGTCATGAGGGTATGGTCGCCGTCCTCCACCTGCATGGTGAAGCCCAGTGCGCCGGAAGTGCGGGGCACGATGGTGATTTTCTGGACCGGTGCGGTGTGACTCTGCAGAGCCGCCACCATGGCGTGACCGACCTCGTGGTAGGCCACGATGCACTTTTCCCGGTCATTGAGAATCTTGTTCTTCTTCTGCGCGCCGGCAAGGATGGTGTCCACAGCTTCCTGAAGGTCATACTGGGTCACCGCGCGGCGCTTATGGCGCACGGCGCACAGTGCCGCCTCGTTGACGATGTTGGCCAGCTCGGCGCCCGAAGCGCCGGGGGTCATGCGGGCCACACTGGCAAAGTCGCAGTCGGGACCGACCTTGACTTTTTTGGCATGAAGGCGCAGGATGCTCTCGCGTCCCTTGAGGTCCGGCAGTTCCACCGGAACACGGCGGTCAAAGCGGCCCGGACGGGTCAGCGCCGGGTCAAGGGATTCGGGGCGGTTGGTGGCCGCCAGGATGATAACGCCCTTGGTGGCGTCAAAGCCGTCCATCTCGGTGAGCAGCTGGTTGAGAGTCTGCTCGCGCTCATCGTTGCCGCCCATGCCGTTAGCGCCGTCACGCTTTTTGCCGATGGTATCAATCTCATCAATAAACACGATGCAGGGCGCTTTTTCGTTTGCCTGCTTGAAGAGGTCGCGGACCTTGGAGGCACCCATGCCCACGAACATCTCAACAAAGTCCGAACCAGCGATGCTGAAGAACGGCACGCCCGCCTCGCCGGCGACTGCGCGGGCAAGCAGCGTTTTGCCGGTGCCCGGAGGGCCTACGAGCAAAACGCCCTTGGGCATCTTGGCACCGACTTCCTCATACTTTTCGGGCGAATGGAGGAAGTCCACAATCTCCTGCAAGCTCTCCTTGGCTTCATCCTCGCCCGCCACATCGGCGAACTTGATGGCGGTGCCCTCCTGAACTACATACTGTTTGGCGCCGGATTTGCCGCCGCCGAACAGCATACTGTTGCCGCCGCCCGACATTTTTTCCATCTGAGCGCGCATCATCTTATTGAGGAACACCATCAGCAGAATTGTCGGCAAAAGCGTCAGTACCCAGCCCAGAATCGTCGTCAGCGGGCTGGTCTGCTCATATACTTTGCCGAAACTCACGCCGGCGTCCTTAAGACGGTTGACAATGTCAAAGTCCTGCGGGATGCTGTTGGTTTTATAGGGGGTATTGTCCTTATCGACAAAATAAATTTCCTGGTCCTCAATCTCCACGGTCGCGAGTTTGCCGTCCTCGAGCATCGACAGGAAGGTTCCGTAATCGACCTGCTCAATCCGGCTCTCCGCCATTTTGGGGAACAGCCACAGATTGACGAGCATCACAACTGCAAAGATGACAAGATAACTGACCCATAAGGCTTTTTTGGGGTCTCTGGGCTGTTTGGTTTCCTGCATAGTAATTCCTCCCTAAGAGGGTAAGTCGGGATTTTTGCAAAGATTTTTCCCTCTGGATTTATCATGCAAAACAATCGTGAACCCCTGATGAACGAAGCGTTAAAAGAATGAAAAAACTCCGGCGCGGGAGGGGAAAAAACATCTGCACTTTTTTGTTGAAAGTTCCAAAAAGCATGATTGCATTGGCGGTGATAAAAAGTGCCCCCTGCAAAAGCAGGGAGCACTTTGATGAATATTTCAAAAGGCGTGCGTTATTTTCAGGACTCTTCCGCGGGGGCTTCTTCCTTATCCACGACTTTGATGACGCCCTTCTTCCACATAATGCGGGAGAAGATGATGGCGATGGGCAGCATACCGATGATGAGGAAGCCGACCATGCCGAACAGCGAACCGCCGGAGGAAATGCGCACAACGAGCGCAAGGGCCGTGACGATGATCAGCACCGGAATCACGCCCACAATGCCGTTCTTGACGACCTTGCGCCCCGAACTGGTGGAGGAGAAAAGGCCGAGCGTCAGCGAGCCGAACAGTGCGGGAATCAGGTAGTTGGATGCCGTTTTGACGGCGGGCAGTTCAAACACCGGGCTGATCCAGGTGGACAGCAGCGCGGCAAGGGCAAGAATGACGACCGTCACAATGGAGCAGACCGCAACGCCCACCGAAGCAACCGCCTCGCCCGCCGGCGTGTTGGGTTCCTTTTTGGCGAGCTTCATTGCATTGACGGCGCAGGGCAGCTTGAGGTTCATAATGTTGCCGGTGATGAAGGTCAGGTAGCTTGACGCGCCGAGCATCGGCGTATAGCTGATGGCCTCCGAGATGCCGACGGGGATGTAAATCATCAGAATACTGATGGTGCCGATGTTGATGACCTCGCCGAACGAGGGCACGCAGTCATAGGTAACCAGCACGATGAAGGGCAGTGCAATCATGTAAATCAGCGCGATGACCGTGCCGAAGCGCCCCCACCGGTGCGCCCAGTCTTGAAAGGAATCCAGTTTCTTTTCCTCCGCCTTTGCGGCGGCCGCTTTTTCTTTTGCCATCTCGTACCCCTCCTCAGCCGAACACTTTGACCCACAGCAGGCTCGATGCCATGCCGCCGATCATGGACAGTGCCATCACGAACTCGTTGATCCATTTCTGACCGGTCTTTTGCGCCACAATGCCCAATGCCACCGCAATGACAAGGCCGGTGATCATGACCGCCGCCTGAACACTGTCACCGATGAGCAAAACCGGAATGTAGACCGAGAACATACACAGCATAAACACGCCGGAAAGCACATAGCGCCAGGAATTTTTGCGCTCGTCACCGGACAGGTCCGCCTTGTTGACGCTCATCGAGAGTTTTTTGCCGAACGGGATGAGAATCAAAAAGCCGCTGAGCATACCAATGCTCATGAGAATCATCACAACGCCAAACTGCGTGCCCGTTGCGTTTGTGAGCATCTCGGCGCTGCTCTCAAACCCGAGCGCTGTGGACACCGAACTGGCAATCATCGTCTCATAGGACAGTGAACCGATGACCGAGAGCCGCCACCAACTCCACACAACCCCCATGACCGAGATGAGCACAAACAGGCCCACCACGATGGAAAGGCTCGGCACGATGGAGAACACAACGCTGGACTTGATGATTTTGTTCAGTTCCTCCTTCGTCATGCCAAGTTCAAGGCAATGCGTGTAGGATTTTTTCAGGTAAACAAGAGAGAATCCCACGATGTAGAGCAGTCCCGCGCTGACCAAAATCAGCAGCAGCGGGCTTTTGATAATGTCCGTCATCATTGTCACAGCAGATTACCTCCTCAGTTCTTTCCCACTTTAAAGCACCAGCCAAAATGAGTAATAAAAAAGGGCGCTTCAATTCAATTTCAAAGCGCCTTTGCTATACGAGCAGTATACCAACGCCCAAGCCGTTTGTCAAGAATTTTGTTTGCAATTTTTGTACATTCGTTTTTCGTGTGCGTACACCGTGGACAGAGGGAAGGATTTTTCTTGCCAAACCGGGACAGGTGGGATATAATAAAAATACTATCTTGCATAGGGGGAAAACGTGCGGTGGCAGGGACACTTTACATCGTAGCTACGCCGATTGGCAATCTGGAGGATATGCCCCCGCGGGTGGCCGCGACCTTTGGCGCAGCGGATTTTGTGGCGGCGGAAGATACCCGCGTCACACTGAAGCTGCTGAATTATCTGGGGCTGAAAAAGCCGATGGTCAGCTATTATGAGCACGCGCTGCACCACGGGGAATCCATTTTGGCCCGCATTGAGGCCGGGGAGAGCTGCGCGCTCTGCTCCGATGCCGGAATGCCCTGCATCAGTGACCCCGGCGAGCAGATTGTGCGGGATGCACTGGCCCGCGGCATCCGGGTCGTTCCCGTGCCCGGCGCGAGCGCCTGCGTGACGGCGCTGGCTGTTTCAGGGCAGGACACATCCCGGTTTGTCTTTGAAGGGTTCCTCCCAGTGGCAAAGAAGGAACGGCGCGAACGGCTGGATTTTCTCAAAAATGAACCGCGCACCATCATTTTTTATGAGGCGCCCCACAAGCTGCGGACAACGCTGAACGACCTTGTCAGCGCCTTTGGAGCTGACCGGTCGGTGACTTTGTGCCGCGAACTGACCAAACTCCACGAGGAAATCACCAAGACCACACTGGGCGAGGCGAAGGAGTTTTACGCCGCGCAGGACCCGCGGGGCGAGTATGTTCTTGTGATGGCCGGCGCACCGGATGCCCCTGCCGAGGAGGAGCCGCTGACGCTTGAACAGGCCGTTGCTGCTGCGCGTGCCCTCATGGCAGCCGGAACCCCGCCCGCTGCGGCCGCCAAGCAGGCCGCAAAGGGAACCGGGTTCAGCCGGGGCGAAATCTATCGCGAACTGGTGGCCGCAAAAGAGCAGCAGGAAGGGGCAGAGTAATGCCGCAGGAAGAAACAAAAATTCTGGTCGTCAGCGATGTCCATGGCCGGGTGTCGCGGATGCGCTGGGTCCTCAAAAACGAAAAAGCGGATGCACTGTTCTTTTTAGGGGACGGACTGTATGACCTTGACCGGGCGATTGCCGCCAACGGCGGTGCGCCCGATTATCCCATCTACCGCGTGTGCGGCAACTGTGACATGGGCAGTGAGGAGCCGACTGAAGGGTTAGCGCCCTTTGACGGCGTACTGTTTTTCTACACCCACGGGCACCGCTACGGCGTCAAGGCGGGGCATGAGCGGATTTTGGAGTATGCCGCCGACCGGGGTGCGGATGTTGTCCTGTTCGGGCACACCCATTACAAAACACTGCGCGCCGCAACGCCCTATACGCCGGCGCTCTTTAACCCGGGCAGCCTGCGGGACGGCGCCAGCTACGGCGTCATCACCATCCGGGACGGCGTTTGCAGTTTTGGCTGGAAGCAGGTGCCGGAAGCATGGTGAGTGAGATGAACAAGGAACAATATAACGGCTTCAATGACCTGTATTACCTGCCCGAAACCGACAGCACCAACAGCTGGGCCAAGGCCAACCTTGACCGGTTCGGTCCGGTGGGCGCAGTCTATACGACCAACCAGACGGCCGGGCGCGGACGTCTCGGGCGCAGCTGGACCAATGCCGCCGGGCAGGCTCTTTACTACACGGTGGTTCTGCGCACACCGTTGGCGCAGCCCTCCACGCTGCCGCTCTTTGCGAGCCTGGCCGTGGCCGATGTGCTGAAAGAGCGGTATGGCGTGGATTGTCAGATCAAATGGCCCAATGACCTGCTGCTCAACGGGAAAAAAATCGCAGGCATCCTCTGTGAGGGTCTGCCCGAACAGAACACCATCCTCTGCGGCATTGGCATCAATCTGGCACAGCCTCAGAGCTGTTTTGACGCGGCGGAGCTGCCCCATGCGTCAAGCCTCGCTTTGCAGGGCGCGGATGTCAATCTGGAATCCGACCCCGGATGGCTGGCCCGAACGCTGACGGATTTCGGGTTCGACCGGGACCTTTATGCGTTTGAGCGCCTTGGCTTTGAGGCCTGCCGGGAGCGGTATCGGGAACGGTGCATCAACCTGGGCCGCCACGTTCACTATGACGGCGGCGAAGGTACGGCCGCCGATGTGGATGCCGAGGGCCGTCTTGTCGTGCAGGATGATTCCGGCATTTCGCGCGTCTTTACCGGCGAGGTGAGCGTCCGGGGCATCTACGGCGCACTGTAAAAGCGTTCGCCGCGCAGTGCAGGGGGCGCCGATTTTGCCCATCCGGCCCCGTTATGCTGTACTTAACGCAAGTTTGTTCAATTTAACAGAAAGTTCACACGGCTATAATATTTTTTTCGCAACTATTGGGTATTCTATAAGCACACGGAACGGAGCCGCAACCGTTGCCGTGGAACATGATTCCTCCTCACACCAAAACGATACCCCATGCCCCCGCCTGTCGCCGCAAGCAGGCGGGGGCAACTTTTTTGTTTTTGGGAGAAAGGGCAAAATAACAGATTGGATATTTTTACAAAAGATATTCGGTTTGTAATATTCGGATGTTCTTCTTCTGCTTTTCCACACGCTGTCCGCGGCAGCGAGTGCTGTAAAGATAAACGGCAGTTAAAGGCAATGCTTAAATCCCCTCAGTCGGCTCTCGCCGACAATTTGCTGCGGCAAATCCGGTCGCGGCTCCCTCGCTTCGCTCACCCCTTACACAGGGGAGCCAGTCTCTATTCCCACAAAATAACATAAATTTGACAGGAGTACGTTTATCTCACATCAGGAACCGTCCCGCCAGAAGCGGGGCGGTTTTTCAATCGAAAATAATGAAATCCGTCCCAAAGACTGTCCGGTTGTAGGCTTTGGGGTGGATTTCATTATTTTCATCCTTATTTGTGGGGTCCAGGGGGCGTAGCCCCATGGTCGCGGTCCACTGCGTCGAAACAGTGGGACTTTTCTGGGTACTCTTTTGGTCACAAAAGAGTACCGCCCGCGGCAGCGAGTGCTGTAAAGATAAACGGCAGTTTGCGGCAAGGTCTAAATCCCTTCCGTCAAATCCTCGTTCCTCGGATTTGCCACCTCAGTTTCGCGCTAAAAGCCGCCTGCGGCGGCTGCGCTTCACTGAGCCGCTCGCGGCGGCAGCCCTTGCTTCATTTCTAATTCCTCAAAAGAGCGCAAACAGAAAGCGCCTTCCTGGTTCAGGAAGGCGCTTTTGCTGTTTGCTATTATTTTTTTCTGTGTTCCCGCCGGTACTGTGTCGGCGTTGTCCCCATGGACTTTTTGAACATCTTGGTGAAGTAATTCACGTCCATAATGCCCACCG
>JAQXGE010000047.1 GCA_029006135.1 Oscillospiraceae bacterium
AAACCCGCCGCCAAAAAAGCGGCCGCCGAAAAGACCGCGGCCAAAAAGCCGGCGGGCAAAACCGCCGCCAAAAAGACCGGCGGCAATCTGGTCATCGTGGAATCCCCGGCCAAGGCCAAGACCATCGGCAAATACCTCGGCAAGGGTTATACCGTCATGGCCAGTATGGGCCATATCCGCGATCTGCCCGCCAGCACGCTGGGCATTGACGTGGAAAATAACTATGAGCCGAAATATATCACCATCAAGGGCAAAAGCACCCTCGTCAAGGAACTGAAGGCCGAGGCGAAAAACGCCGACAAAGTCTACCTTGCGACCGACCCGGACCGTGAGGGCGAAGCCATCAGCTGGCACCTTGCGAACGTTCTGGGCCTTGACCCTGCCGAGCCGAACCGCGTCACCTTTGATGAGATTACCAAAAAAGGCATTCAGGAGGGCATGGCGCATCCCCGCGCCATCGACATGGACCTCTTTAACGCCCAGCAGGCCCGGCGTGAGCTGGACCGCCTGGTGGGCTATAAACTCAGCCCGTTTCTGTGGCACAAGGTCCGCAAGGGCCTGTCCGCCGGACGGGTGCAGAGCGTGGCGGTCCGCATCATCCGCGACCGTGAGATTGAGGTGGAAAACTTCCAGCCGGAAGAATACTGGAACCTTGACGCCGCACTCAAGCCCAAGGACGGCGGCACGGGCTTTACCGCCCATCTCTCCGCCGGGCCAGACGGCAAAAAACTGACCGTCAAAAATAAGGAGCAGGCGGACGCCATCCTCGCCGCTCTCAAGGGCTGCGGCTATGTCGTGGCCAAGGTGGATAAAGGCCAGCGCCGCCGCCAGCCCCAGCCGCCGTTTATCACCTCCACGCTTCAGCAGGATGCCAGCCGCGCGCTCGGCTTCTCGGCCACCCGCACCATGCGGGCGGCGCAGCGCCTGTACGAAGGCATGGAAGTGGCGGGCTACGGTCAGATCGGTCTGATCACCTATATGCGTACCGACAGCCTGCGCATTGCGGATGAAGCCGCCGCCGCTGCAAGGAATTTTATCAGCAATAACTGGGGCGACCCGTATGTCTGCGAGAAAAAGCGGGTCTGGAAGTCCCGCTCCGCCACCGCCGCACAGGACGCCCACGAAGCGATTCGTCCCTCCATGCCGGAACTGACCCCCGAGCAGGTGGAGGCGAGCATCTCGGGCGATGAGGCCAATCTCTACCGCCTGATTTGGAGCCGGTTTATGGCATCTCAGATGTCGGACTGCGTGATGGACACCGTCTCCGCCGTAATTGCGGCAGGGGACTACAAGTTCCGCGCATCGGGCTACCATGTGACCTTTGAGGGCTTTACAGCGCTCTATGAGGAGTCCACCGATGAGCGCCAGAAGAAGGAGACGGCCCTGCCGCCCCTTGCCCCCGGTCAGGAACTGAACCTGCAAAAGCTCAGCGCTGAGCAGAAGTTCACCCAGCCGCCGCCCTACTACACCGAGGCCACCCTCATCCATACGCTTGAGGAAAACGGCATCGGCCGTCCTTCCACCTATGCGCCCATCATCACGACCATCGTGGACCGCGGCTATGTCGAGAAAGACCAGAAAAAACTCCGCACGACCCCGCTCGGCCGCGCCGTCAATCAGGTCATGCTCGAGCAGTTCCCCGACATCGTGAACCCCACCTTCAGCGCCGAGATGGAGAAAAAACTTGACGTTGTGGAAGCCGGCGAGGCCGACTGGGTGCAGACTGTCGATGATTTCTATCAGGGATTTTCAAAGAGCCTCGAAGCCGCGGAGAAGAACATGGAGGGCAAGCGCATCAAGGTGGAGGACATCCCCACCGATGAAATCTGCGACAAATGCGGCCGCCCCATGGTCATCAAGAGCGGACGCTACGGCAAGTTCGTGGCCTGCTCCGGCTTCCCCGAGTGCCGCAACGCGCACCCGATTGTCAAGGATACCGGCGGACTCTGCCCTGTCTGCGGTGGGCATATGCTGCTGCGCAAGAGCGCAAAAGGGCGCATCTATTACGGATGCAGCAAATACCCCGACTGTAACTTTATGACCTGGGACGAGCCTGTGCCGGAAACCTGCCCTGTCTGCGGCAAGACGCTGTTCAAGCGCCGCGGTCAGCTTTACTGCGCCGGGGAAGGCTGCGGGTTCACCAAGAATGTGGAGAAGAAATAAACGATGCAATGCAAAATAATCGGCGCCGGTCTGGCGGGGTGCGAAGCCGCACTCTGGCTGGCGGACCACGGCGTGGACGTTACGCTCTTTGAGCAGAAGCCGGTTCACTTTTCCCCCGCACACAAGAGCGGGGACTTTGCGGAACTCATCTGCTCGAACTCCTTAAAGGCCGAGCGCCCTGACTCCGCCTCCGGCCTGCTCAAACTCGAGATGCGCGCTATGGGCTCCCACCTGCTCACGGCGGCCGAGACCGCCCGCGTGGCGGCAGGCGGCGCACTGGCGGTGGACCGGGATGTGTTCTCCCGCGCGGTGACCGAGATGGTGGAAAATCATCCCCGCATCACGGTCCGCCGGGAGGAAGTCACCGCCGTTGATGAGAGTGAACCGGTGCTGATTGCCTCCGGCCCGCTCACCGAGGGCGCGCTCGCGCAGCAGATTGCCGAACTGACCGGTTCCCACCGGCTGAGCTTCTATGATGCCGTTGCGCCCATCGTCACGGCGGAAAGCCTTGATATGGACAAAATCTTTGCCGCGTCCCGCTATGGCCGCGGCGAGGCGGATTACCTCAACTGCCCGTTCAGCAAAGCGGAGTACGAGGCATTTCATGCGGCGCTCACCGCCGCCGAGCGCGCACCGCTCCATGACTTTGACGGCGATTTGACGGTCTATGAGGGCTGTATGCCTATTGAGGTCATGGCAGGGCGCGGCGCGGACACGATGCGCTTCGGTCCGCTGCGCCCGGTCGGCCTGCGTGACCCGCATACCGGTCACCGCCCCTGGGCCAACGTACAGCTCCGGGCCGAGAACACCGCCCGCACGCTCTATAACCTCGTTGGGTTCCAGACCAACCTCAAGTGGGGCGAACAGAAGCGGGTCTTTTCGATGATTCCGGGCCTTGAACACGCCGAGTTTGTGCGCTACGGCGTCATGCACCGCAACACCTTTTTGGAAAGCCCGGCGGTGCTCACCAAGGAACAGTGCCTGAAAGAACACCCCAACGTGTTTTTTGCCGGCCAGATTACCGGCTTTGAGGGCTATATGGAGAGCGCGGCCAGCGGCTTGCTCGCGGCGCACAGCCTCTATGCGCGGCTGCGCGGCGAAAGCTACACCCCGCCCCCGCCGAACACGATGTGCGGCGCACTGATGGACTATATCACAACCCCCAACAAGGATTTTCAGCCCATGGGAGCCAACATGGGCATTTTGCCCCGGACGGCGGAAATTGACGCCATCCGGGATAAGCGGGAACGCTATATGGCGCTCTCGGAATCTGCGCAGGCGGCCATGAATGCCTGGGCGGCGGACTGAGTATCAGCGGAGGACTGACAATGAAAATCTTACTGGATGCCATGGGCGGCGACAACGCGCCCAACTCGACCCTTCAGGGCGCGGCGGATGCGCTCAAAGAATTTGGCGATGGCATGACCATTGCCCTGCTCGGTGATGAGGAAAAAATCAAGGCGACTGCCAAGGAACTGAACATCGACCTTGCGCCTTTTGAATTGATTCCCTGCACCGAGGACGTGGATATGCACGATGACCCCGTCAAGGCCGTGCGCCACAAACCGGACTCCAGCCTTGTCAAGGGCCTGACCATGCTGCATAACGGTGAGGGCGATGCCTTTGTCTCGGCCGGTTCCACCGGCGCGCTCCATGTGGGCACCAGCCTGATTGTGCGCACCATCAAGGGCGTCAAGCGCCCTGCCCTTGCCACCTGTATGCCGGGCAAAAAACAGCCGTTCCTGCTGCTGGACTGCGGCGCCAACGCCGAGTGCCGTGCCGAGATGCTCAACGCCTTCGGCACGATGGGCAGCGTCTACATGGAGCGCGTCATGGGCCGTAAGGACCCCAGCGTGGCGCTCATCAATAACGGCGCCGAGGACACCAAGGGCACCCCGATGTACCGTGAGGCACACGGCCTTCTGCGGGACAATACCGCCATCCGCTTTGTCGGCAACATTGAGCCGCGCGACATCATGGCCGGCGAGGTCGATGTCGTGGTCTGTGACGGCTTTGTGGGCAATGTTGTGCTCAAACTCACCGAGGGTGTCGCCGGCACGCTGATGGGGATGCTCAAGGACATCTTCATGAAGAACACGCTGACCAAACTCTGCTATCTCGGCGTCAAGAACGGCCTGCGCGGGCTGAAGCATCAGATGGACTCCGAGGAGTACGGCGGCGCGCCGCTGCTCGGCGCCGCAAAGCCCGTCATCAAGGCGCACGGCTCCAGCAAGCCCAAGGGCATTAAGAATGCCATCCGCCAGGCAAAATCCTGCGTGGAGAATGATTTGTGCGGCACGATGCAGGCCGCTTTGGCAGAAGTGAACAGCAAAGGAGAATCCGCACAATGATGACCCGCAAACCGGAGGAACTTGAAGAAAAACTCCGCTATCACTTCAAAAATCCCGAACTGCTCCTCACCGCGCTGACCCACAGCTCCTACGCCAATGAGGCTAAGGTCCCCACACGCTACAACGAGCGCCTTGAGTTTTTGGGGGACAGTGTGCTTTCTGTTGTAGTTGCGGATTATCTGTTCCACCACTCCACCCGCCCCGAGGGCGAACTGTCCCGTATGCGCGCGTCGCTCGTCAGCGAGGACGCACTGTTCCAGTTTGCCCAGGAAATCGACCTCGGCGCCTTCCTGCGCCTTGGCCGGGGCGAGGAACTCGGCGGCGGCCGCGAGCGCCCGAGCGTTGTCTCGGATGCGTTTGAGGCGGTCATTGCCGCGCTCTATCTCGACGGCGGCATTGAGGTGGCCCGGCAGTTTATCCTGCCTTTTATCACCGAGGGCAAAACCGCCGAGGAGGACTACAAGACAAAACTTCAGGAAGTCATTCAGCAGAACCCCGAGGACAAGCTGAGCTATGCCGTCACCGGTGAGTCCGGCCCCGCACATGACAAGCGGTTTGAAATGACGGTTTCGCTCAACGGCCGTCCCATGGCCACCGGAACCGGCCGCAGCAAAAAAGCCGCCGAGCAGCAGGCCGCCAAGGCCGCACTGCGCAGCCTTGGCCGCGGCTGATGGCCGAACCTTCTGTTTTCAACATTCTTCAATTAAGGGAGAACCATGCGCTTAAAAGAACTGGAAATACAGGGCTTCAAATCTTTCCCGGACCGCACCAAGATTACCATCGGCAAGGGCATCACCGGCGTGGTGGGACCGAACGGTTCGGGCAAGAGCAATATTTCGGACTCCATCCGCTGGGTGCTGGGTGAGACCAGCTCCAAGCAGCTGCGCGGTGCGGGCAAGATGGAGGACGTCATCTTCGGCGGAACCCAGACCCGCGGGGCCATGGGCTATGCTTCGGTCAGCCTGACCATCGACAACTCGGATCACGGGCTGGACATGGACGCCGATGAGGTTGTCATCGGCCGCCGCTACTACCGCAGCGGTGAGAGCGAGTACACCATCAACGGCCAGAGCGTCCGGCTCAAAGACGTCTATGAACTGCTGCTCGACACCGGTCTTGGCCGGGACGGCTACGCCATCGTAGGTCAGGGCCGCATTGCCGAGATTGTGGGCGCAAAGTCCACCGAGCGGCGGGAAATCTTTGAGGAAGCCTCCGGCATTGCCCGCTACCGCTACCGCAAAAACGAGGCCGAACGCCGCCTTGCCGCGGCCGAGGGCAACCTCGAACGTCTGCGGGATATTCTCGGCGAACTGGAAAAGCGCGTAGGACCGCTCAAACGGGACAGCGAAAAAGCGCAGCAGTTCCTTGAATATTCCGAGACGCGCAAGAGCCTTGAAATCACGCTCTGGGTGGATGCCATCGCCCGCGCACAGGATACCGTGCGCGACCAGCAGCGCAAATATGAGGCGGCTGAGTCGGACTATGCCCGGATTTCCCGCCAGCTTGACGAGTTTGATGAGCGCAGCGAGGAACTCCGTTCCGAGAGCCAGCAGCTGATGCTGGCCGTCGAGCAGGCCAATGCCGATATCCGCGCGCTGACCGAGGCCAGTGCGGCCGGGGAAGGCCAGCTTGCGGTTCTGCGCAATGAGGACGAGCACGCCCGCGCCCAGATGGAGAGCGCCGCCGCCGAACTGCAGCGCGCCGGGGAAGGCGCCAAGGGCATCGAGGAGGAGAGCGCCGCGCACCGTGAGGCAATCGAAGCCCTGCGGGCCGCCATCGAAGAACTCGATGAAAAAGCGCAGGCCCTGCGCGAGGAACTGACCGAACTTGAGCGCACGGCGCTTGCCAGCGGTGAGCGCAGTGAGGTTGTCAGCGCCGAACTTGCGCGGGCCCAGCAGAACGCAGCGGCACTGGATGTGCAGCGCGCGGGTCTTGCCAGCGCGCAGGACGCCGCCAATGCGCGCTTTGCGGAACTCAAGACCCAGAAGGACGCCGCCGGTGAGGCCGCGGCCCGTCTGCGCGAAGAGCGCGATGCCGCCGCCGCTCACCTCAAAGAATGTGAGGAGACTGTCACCCGCTGCGACAATATCAAATCCGGCTTAAAGCTCAAACTCGAAAGCCGCACCCGCCAGCAGCAGGCCGCAGCGCAGGCCCTTGCCCAGGCCGACCGGGACCGCTCCGGCACGGCCCAGCGCATCCGCATCCTTGAGGATTTGGAGCGCAGCATGGACGGATATCAGCAGAGCGTCAAGAGCGTCATGCGCGCCGCAGGCGCCGGACGGCTGCGCGGCATCATCGGCCCCGTGGCGAGCATCATCACGGTCCGCAAGGGGTACGAGACTGCCATCGAGACCGCCCTCGGCTATGCACTGCAGAACATTGTCGTGGCCGACCAGGGGTGCGCACGCGCCGCCATCACCTTCCTCAAAGAGGAGCGTGCGGGCCGTGCGACCTTCCTCCCGCTCGACACCGTTCAGGCCAGCCGCTACACCGGCCGGCTGACCGGTACGGCGGAGGTTGCCGCCGATTTGGTGGAGGCCGACCCCAAATATAAAAATATTGTGGAAAACCTCCTTGGCCGCATCATCGTGGTCGAGGATCTGACCGAGGCTTCCGCCGTGGCGCGTGACCTCGGCTACCGCAACCGCATCGTCACGCTGGACGGTCAGGTTATCAACGCGGGCGGTTCCTTCACCGGCGGTTCCACGGCCCGCAGTGCGGGTGTGTTCAGCCGCCGTCAGGAACTGGTGGAACTGCGGGAGAAGCTGAAAACGCTGGAATCCCGCCGCGCCGCCGCCGAGAAGGACGCCGCCGCCCGCCAGGCCGAGGTGGACAGCCTGGCCGCACAGCTTGCGGGCGCGGAGAGTGAGTCGGTCAATGCCGCCTCTGCCCGGCTCAAAGCCGGCATGGAACTCGACCAGCTCAGCGCCGCGCTTGAGGAGAGCGCCGCTGCGGCCAAACGCCGCGATGCCGAACTGGAAGAACTGCAAAACCGGATTGCTTCAAACGCCGCCGCCGTGCGCGAGAACGAGAGCGCCCGCCGCAAAGCGGAGGAAGAAATCCAAAAACATCGCGCCGAACTGGAAACGCTCGGTGCCTCCGCCGGCGGGCTGAGCCGCCGCAGGGAGGAACTTAACGCCGAACTCTCCCATAACGGGATGCAGCGCCTCACCAACGAGAAGGACGTGAGCCTGCACGAGGCTGCGCTGGAAACCCTGCGCAGCCGCACCGGCGAAAACGAGGCCCGCGTGCGGGAACTCAACGCCTCGGTGGAGGCCGCACGGCAGAAGATGGCCGCCAACGCCCTGCGCGCTGAGGAAATCAGCCGCGCCAACGCCGAAAACCAGCAGAAAATTGCCGCCGCGGAGGAGACAATCCGCCGCTCCAATGCCCAGCGTGCCGAGAAGGAGGCCGCCGCGGCCCGCCTTGCGCAGGACAACCGCGCCCTCACCGATGAGCGCGAGCGGATGAGCGGGGAGATGGCCCGTCTGGCCGAACGCCGCACCGCCGCGGAAAACGAACTCAATACCACCGCCGCCAAGCTGTGGGACGAATACCAGCTGGCCGAGAGCGAAGCGCGCAAACTCTGCGTGCCGTTCTCGAACGTCACCGAACTGCGCCGTCAGGTCGCAGAGGTGCGCGGCAAAATCCGCGCTCTCGGCAACGTCAATGTCGGCGCCATCGAGGAGTACCGTGAGGTCAAAGAGCGCTACGACTTCCTCAAAGCGCAGGTCACCGACGTCGAGAAATCCAAGGCCGAACTGACCAAGATGATCCGCGAACTTTCCGGCGAGATGGAACAGCTCTTCTCCTCGAGCTTCAAGGAGATTAACCGCAATTTCAGCCGCATCTTCCGCGAACTGTTCGGCGGCGGTTCCGCAAGGCTCTATCTGTCCGATGAATCCAACGTGCTGGAGTCCGGCATTGAGATTGAAGTCTCCCCGCCGGGCAAGGTCATCAAAAACCTTTCGGCGCTGTCGGGCGGCGAACAGGCACTGGTCGCCATCAGCATCTATTTTGCGATCCTGGCGGTCAACCCCGCGCCGTTCTGCATCCTTGACGAGATTGAAGCCGCACTCGATGATGTCAACGTCACGCGCTACGCGCAGTATCTGCGCCGCATGACCGACCATACACAGTTTATCGTAATCACCCACCGCCGCGGCACAATGGAAGCCGCTGACGTTCTGTACGGCGTGACGATGCAGGAGGACGGTGTGTCCAAAATCCTGCGCCTTGACCTTGAAAACGTCTCCGCCGACCTGATTTCCTGATAAGGAGGGTACGCCCATGAGCCTGTTTGATGCATTCAAGAAAAAGAAAAAACTCGAGGACGGGCTGGAAAAGACCCGCACGGGGTTCTTCCAGTCCATTGTCAACACGCTGACCAACTGCAAAATTGACGATGATTTGTATAATGACCTCGAAGAACAGCTGATTCTTGCCGATGTCGGCCCCTCCTGTGCGGTGCGCCTTGTGGACGAACTGCGCGACACGGTGGAGGAAAAACACCTAAAGACCGGCGAGGAGGCTCTTTCCGCCCTGCGGGAGATTATCCGCAAAGAAATCAGTCCCACCACCGACATGGACCTCTCGGGTTCCCCGGCGGTCATCCTCGTGGTGGGCGTGAACGGCGTGGGCAAGACCACAACCATCGCCAAACTTGCGCACCTCTACACCGACCTTGGCAAAAAGGTCATGCTCGCCGCAGGCGATACCTTCCGCGCCGCCGCGAGCGAACAGCTTGAAACCTGGGCGGAGCGCGCCGAGGTGCCGCTCGTCAGGGCCGGCGAGGGGGCCGACCCCGCCGCCGTCATCTTTGACGCGGTGCAGAGCGCCCACGCAAAGGGCTATGACATGGTCATTGCCGACACGGCAGGCCGCCTGCACAACAAAAAGGGCCTGATGGACGAACTGTCCAAGATTGCCCGCAGTGTGCGCAAGGCAAGCCCCGAGGCAAGCCTCGAAGTCCTGCTCGTGCTGGACGCCATCACCGGCCAGAACGCCATCAGCCAGGCGCAGGAGTTCTGCCGCGCCGCCGGTGCGACCGGCATTGTGCTGACCAAGCTCGACGGAACGCCCAAGGGCGGCTGTGTCATCGGCGTGCACGAAAAACTCGGCCTGCCGATTCGTTTTATCGGCGTGGGCGAAAAAATTGACGATTTGCTGTTCTTCTCTGCCACCGACTTCGCCGAGGCACTTCTGCCCGAGGTGCCCCGTCATGAAACGGACGAGGAAAAAGAGGAGGACAAAGCATGATTGTCTGTGCAGCGACCAACAATGCGGGCAAGCTGAAAGAACTGCGCCGCATCCTGACAAAGTGCGGCCATACCGTGCGCAGCCTGCGCGAACTCGGCGTGAATCTTGACCCCGAGGAGACCGGCACAACCTTTGCGGAAAACGCCGCCATCAAGGCCCGCGCTTTCTGCGAGGCAACCGGCCTGCCCACCGTGGCGGATGATTCCGGCCTCTGCGTGGACGCACTCGGCGGTGCGCCGGGCGTGTTCAGCGCCCGCTATGCCGGCGAACACGGCAACGATGACGCCAACAACCAAAAACTTCTTGCGGAACTCAGCGGTGTGCCCGAGGAGAAGCGCAGCGCGCGGTTTGTCTCGGCCGTCTGCTTTGTCACGCCGGACGGGCGCACGCTGACGGTCACCGGCGAATGCCCCGGCATGGTTGGGAACACCTTACGCGGGGAGAACGGCTTTGGCTATGACCCGCTGTTCATTCCGGACAGTGTGGGCCTGCCAAACGGTTCGACCGCACCCAACACGGCGCGGCGCAGCTATGCGGAACTTGCGGATGACGAGAAAGACGCCATCAGCCACCGCGGCCATGCCCTTGCCCGCCTTGAGGCCGAATTGCCGGATTTTTTAAACAAAACCAACGACTAAAGTTGAAAATAAAGGAGAATACCATGGCACTGACCAGCAAACAGCGCGCGGTACTGCGCGGGATGGCAAACACGATGGACCCGGTCTTTCTGATCGGCAAAGGGGAAATTGACGAAACCCTCATCGCCGGCGTGGAGGACTGCATTGCCGCACGGGAACTGATTAAACTCAAGGTGCTTGAAACCAGCGAGTATGAACCCCGCCAGGCCGCCGAGATCCTCTGCGAGGCGCTCCATGCCGAGTGCGTCCAGGTGATTGGCCGCAAATTCGTTTTGTACCGTCAAAAACCCAAAGACTCCGCCTATGCGGATCAGCTTCGCTTCAAATGAAAATCCTGCTGTTCGGGGGCACCTTTGACCCGCCCCATCAGGGACACATGAATAACCTGCGCGCCGCCATGCAGGCAGTCCGCCCGGACCGGGTCATTGTCATGCCGGCGGGCATCCCGCCCCACAAACAGGCAAGTGCCACGCCGGGCGAGGTGCGCCTTGCAATGTGCCGGTGCTTCCTTGCTTTGGGCAAAGAGGTCGAACTCAGCGATTGGGAAATCACCCATGCGGGGCGCAGCTACACTTACAACACGCTCACAATGCTCGCACAGGCAAACCCCGGTGCGCAGCTCTATATGACGGTGGGCAGCGATATGCTGGAAACTTTTACCCGCTGGTACCGCTGGCAGGACATCCTCCGCCTTGCCGCACTCGTGGTGCAGAGCCGCGAAGAAGGGGACGAACAAGCCCTGCGTGCCGCTGCCGGGGAACTCGAAGCCGCGGGCGGGCGCATCCTTTTTGCCCATGCCGCGGCACTGCCCTGCGCATCGAGCGATATCCGGGCGGGAAAGTATACGCCGCAGCAGCTCAAAGAACTTCTGCCCCCGCCTGTGCCGGAACTGATCCGGCAAAACCACCTCTATGGATTGTATGAAAGTGAGGAAAAAGCACAATGACCACCGGGGAAGCACAGGCGCTTGTCAAAGCGCGCCTTTCAGAAAAACGGTATAAACATACGCTGAATGTAAAAAAATTGGCAGTCAAGATGGCCGAGCGTTGGGGCGCAGACCCCGAAAAGGCCGCTCTGGCGGCACTTTTGCACGACAGTGCGAAAGAACTCCCCCGTGAGGAACTGTTGCAGATTTTTGCTGATAATGCTATAATAGCTAAAAATGCCGCCGAGCGCCCTGCGCCGGTATGGCATGGAATCGCTGCGGCCATCCTCTGCCGGACGCAGTGGGGGGTAGATGACCCCGAAATTCTTTCCGCCATCGAGTGCCACACCACCGGCAAGCCCGGAATGAGCCTGCTCGATAAGATTCTCTATATGGCGGATATGACCAGCGCCGAGCGGGATTACCCCGGCGTGGAAGCCCTCCGGGCCGAGGAGATGGAAAACCTTGACCTAGCGCTCTGCCATGCGCTCGAGTCAAGCATTTTGTTCGTCAGGGAGAAGGGCGGTTCGCTCGACCCCATGACCACGGCGGCGCTGGAGGATATCCGCGCCGTCTGCGCGGCGGAGGGCTGAGCGCTGCCAAACTTTAGGCGGCGCAGCCGAATAGGAAAACAATCTGTCGGGACTGTTCCCGTATTATCTGATAAAAGGGAGGAACATTATGAGCGAGCCACGCAGGCTGAATACCGATGCCGCACCCCACGCAATGGGCGAAACGGCACGGACCGTCAACACCCAGCATTCCGCTTCGGGTGGGATGATGAACCAGCAGGAATATGAAGCCGCCCGCCGCCGTGCCCGTGAGGCCGCCGCAGGCAACAGCCGCCGCACCCGCAGCTTCAGCCGGGTGCAGCAGAGTGATATTGACCGCTACTACGCAGCACAGTCTGCTTCGCAGGGGACCCAAAATGCCCCGGGCAGCCAAAGCGCTGCCCCGAGCGCCCGGACCGTTCAGAGCGCGCAGAGCGCACCGCGTCAGGTGCGTCAGCACCCCGCACAGAGTTCCTCTCAGCCGGCGGCGTCCGCTGCCCGCCCTGCGGCTTCAGCCGCTTCGGGCGCACAGGCCAGCGGCCAGCCCCTGACCACGGCCCAGCGCCAGGCGATGGAACTCCAGCGCCGCGCCGCCGCGTCTCAGCACTCTTCAAGCACTCAGGTGCGCCATCTTGACCTCAACGAGACCAAAGGCGCCCGCGCACACTATGACCAGAACGATGACCCTGAATACCAGGCCCGTACGGCCGCCCGGGCCGCCAATGGCGGCGCGGCGGCGCGCAGCACCGGTGCAGGGAAGAGCAGCGCAAAGGCTCCCGGCAAGGCCCCCGGCAAATCTGCCGCCGGCGGTGCAGGCGGCGGCAAACCGCCAAAGAATGGCTCCGGCCATTCCGGAACTTCCGGCAAGGGCGGAAAGAACGGCAAGGGCAGCAAGGGCAAAAAGAAGGGCACCTGGTGGAAGGTGCTTCTCGGCACCGTGGCCGCTATTGTGCTGATTTTTGCGGGTACAATCTACCTCATCACCCGCTCCATCGCGCCGGAGGCCGGCTCCATCAGCATCAACCAGCTGATCAACACGCCCAAGGAGTATTCCGGCAAGGAATTTAACGTTCTGCTTGTCGGCGTGGACCGATCGAGTGAGAGCGGAACCAGTGATGCACAGGTCAATGACGGTCTGACCGACATGATCATGTACCTGCACTTCAACAACGAGACCGGCGAACTCAAGATGCTCCAGATTCCCCGCAACATCTTTGTGACGACCGATGCGAGCTATTCCGGCAACTACCAGATTAACGGCATTGCCAAGACACAGGGCCCGTCCGGCTACAATGATATCGGCGCGCTGTGCGAGTATGTCTCGGATGCGCTCCAGGTCCCCATTGACGGCTATGTCTGCATCTTTATGGAAAAGCTCACCGAACTGGTTGACCTCATTGGCGGCGTGCAGATGTACGTCCCGCAGGTGATGGACTACGGCGGAAGCCACCTTGACCCCGGCTACCAGACGCTGGACGGTGCGGCCTGTGAGTTCTTCCTGCGCACCCGCCACATTTACAGCAACTCCGACCTCGGACGGCTGAATATGCAGCGCTATTTCTACGCCGCCATGTTCGCCAAGCTGCGCTCCATGTCCATCTGGGACATTGCCAAGAACCTTCCGTTCTACCTCAGCATGGTGGAAACCAGCCTCAATGTCAATGACCTCGTGAGCGTGGCGCTCAGCCTCAAAAATGTCTCGAGCGAAAAAATCATGCTCGCGCAGGTGCCTGTCTATATGGGCGGGCTGGTCTATCCGTTCAATGTGGAGAATCCCAACAGCGTTGTCGTTGTGGCCCGCCAGGAAACGGCCGACCTGCTCAACCAGTATTTCCGCGAGAACACCGGCTATGTGGATGCCGCAAACCTGAATGTTCGGGATGACGTGCACAATCTGTCCGGCTATTCCGCTTCGGACCCCAACGTGCAGTGGATGGGCACCCTCAACTCGGAGATTGCCGATGCACAGCAGAACAACAACATTGATGGTTCCCTCACCACCGACGTCTACGATGTTCCCGACCCTGCAGCTGACGGACAGACCGCCGATGACGGTGATGCGTCCGAGCCTGCGGCATAACGTTTTTCTCTTTTAACAAGGAGTATTCAATGGAAAGCAAAGAATTGGCCATCCGTCTGGCACGCGCGCTGGACAGCAAAAAAGCCCTGAACGTCCGCATCCTCCATGTGGAGGATTTGACCGCTGTGGCGGATTACTTCGTCATTGCCACCGGTACCTCCACAACCCATGTGGGCGCACTGGCGGACGAGGCGGATTTCCAGCTTGGCCGCGAGGGCGTCAATGTCCTGCGCACTGAAGGCCACGACGGCAACCGCTGGGTGCTGCTGGATTACGGCAGTGTTATTGTTCATGTATTCACCCCCGAAGCCCACGATTACTATGACCTTGAGCATCTGTGGGCCGATGCCGCTGCTCTGCCCGAAAGCGAATGGCGGCTGCCGGAGGAATAAAATCAAGGGGCGCGCAGGCGTCCACCCAAATCATCTGTGGGGAGAGATTGTATAATGAAGTATGATTTCAAGGCCGTCGAGGCCAAATGGCAAAAAGTCTGGGAGGACGAAAAGACCTTCCATGCCGAAATTGACCATTCCAAGCCGAAATTCTATGCGCTGGTCGAGTTCCCGTATCCTTCTGCGGCGGGACTTCATGTGGGTCATCCCCGCAGCTACACCGCGCTGGACATCGTGGCCCGCAAAAAGCGTCAGTGCGGCTACAATGTTCTCTACCCCATGGGCTGGGATGCCTTCGGTCTGCCCACCGAGAACTACGCGCTGAAAAACCACATCAACCCCGAGATTGTGACCCAGAAGAACGTGGCGCGCTTCAAGAGCCAGCTCAAATCCCTCGGCCTCTCCTTTGACTGGGACCGTGAGATCAACACCACCGACCCCGAATACTATAAGTGGACCCAGTGGATTTTCCTGCAGCTCTACAAGCATGGCCTTGCCTACAAGAAGGAAACCACCGTCAACTACTGCACCGGCTGCAAGGTTGTTCTGGCCAACGAGGAGGTTGTGAACGGCGTCTGCGAGCGCTGCGGCAGCCCTGTTGTTCAGCGCCGCAAGAGCCAGTGGATGCTCAAGATTACGGCCTACGCCGACCGCCTGATTGACGATCTGGACGAGGTGGACTACATCGACCGCGTCAAGACCCAGCAGCGCAACTGGATTGGCCGCAGCCACGGCGCCGAGATTAACTTTGAGACTTCCGCCGGCGACACGCTGACCGTCTACACGACCCGCGCCGACACGCTGTTCGGCTGCACCTACATGGTCGTCTCCCCCGAGCACGCTTTCATCCAGAAGTGGCTGGATGAAGGCCTTATCAAGAACCCCGATGAGGTCAAGGCCTATCAGGAAGAGGCCGCCCGCAAGAGCGACTTTGAGCGCACCGAGCTGAACAAGGAAAAGACCGGTGTGCGCATTGAGGGCGTGACCGCTACCGACCCGGTCAACGGTGCCGAAGTGCCGATTTTCATCTCGGACTATGTCCTTGCCACCTACGGCACCGGCGCCATCATGGCCGTGCCTGCCCATGATACCCGCGACTGGGAGTTCGCCAAAAAGTTCGGCCTGCCCATCATCGAAGTTGTCAAGGGCAATACCCCCTCCAACCTCGAGAAGGAAGCCTTCACCGATGTTGCCACCGGCACGCTGGTCAACTCCGGTTTCCTCAACGGTCTGTCTGTCGAGGAAGCCAAGGAGAAGATGTACCAGTGGCTTGAGGAGAACGGCAAAGGCCACAAGAAGGTCAACTTCAAACTTCGTGACTGGGTGTTCAGCCGTCAGCGCTACTGGGGCGAGCCCATCCCGATGGTCTACTGCGAGAAGTGCGGCTGGCAGCCGATCCCCGAGAGCGAACTGCCGCTGCGCCTGCCTGAGATTACCGACTTTGAGCCGGGCCCGGACGGCGAAAGCCCGCTGGCCCGCCATACCGAGTGGGTCAACACAACCTGCCCGTGCTGCGGCGGCCCCGCCAAGCGTGAGACCGACACGATGCCGCAGTGGGCTGGTTCTTCTTGGTACTTCCTGCGCTATATGGACCCTCACAACCCCGATGCCATCGCCAGCAAGGAGGCTCTCGAATACTGGGGCCCCGTGGACTGGTACAACGGCGGCATGGAGCATACCACGCTGCACCTGCTGTACAGCCGTTTCTGGCATAAATTCCTCTATGACATCGGTGTGGTTCCCACGCCGGAACCGTATCAGAAGCGCACTTCCCACGGCATGATTCTGGGCCTCAACCCCCATGCCTATGAGAACCTGCCCGAGTCTGAGCGCAAAGAACTCCTCGCCAAGTACGGCGATGAGAAAGCTGCCCGCAAGCATCTCGTTGAGGAATACGGCGAGATGGCGGAGCATCCGATTGTCAAGATGTCCAAGTCGCTGGGCAATGTCGTCAACCCCGATGATGTTGTGAATGAGTACGGCGCCGACACGCTGCGCCTGTACGAGATGTTCATCGGCGACTTTGAGAAGGCCGCACCCTGGAACACCAACTCCATCAAGGGCTGCAAGCGCTTCCTTGACCGTATCTGGGCGCTGTCCGAGAAGATCGTTCCCGGTGACGGCTATCGTCCCGCGCTCGAGGCGCTGATTCACCGCACCATCAAGAAGGTCGGTGAGGACATTGACGCGCTCAAGGCCAATACCGCCATCGCACAGCTGATGATTTACGTCAACGCGCTGTATGACAACGGCGGCGCGACCCGCGCCGAGTTTGAGGTGCTGCTCCAGCTCCTCAACCCCTTCGTGCCGCACATCACCGAGGAACTCTGGCAGCAGATGGGCCACGAGGATCAGCTGGCCTACCATCCCTGGCCGAGCTATGACGAGGCAAAATGCGTTGAGCAGACCGTTGAGATTGCCGTTCAGGTCAACGGCAAGGTGAAGGCCCGCATCAGCGTTGCGGCCGACATCGAGAGTGATGCCGCCATTGCCGCCGCCAAGGCAGACCCCGCGGTGGCTGAAGCCATCGCCGGCAAGACCATTGCCAAGGAAATCTATGTCAAGGGCCGTCTCGTCAACATTGCCGTCAAGGGCTGATTTCGGGACATGACACATACCGTCACTGACAATTCAAAAACACGTTGGCAAGCCTCCGCCCCCGCGGGGGCTTTGCCTGTTTGGGAACTTTTTCGGCAGAACCTTCGCGCGCTCCTGCGCTCACCCTGGCTCTGGGCGGGGCTTGCCGTGCTTGCGGCACTCGGCTACGGCGCGGCGATGGCCGTGCCCGCCATTGATATGGATGACCTTGCGATTGATGTTTACCAGCAGGGCGGGGAATTTCTCCGTCAGGGCCGGTTCACGGTCTGGCTGCTGGAAGCCCTTGCGGAAATCATGCACTATCAGCGGTTCTGGCCGGAATTCTTCTTTGCGGTCTGCCTGTGTGCGGCCGGCCCCGTGCTGGCGGCGGCGTTCGGCGCCGCGGCGCGGCAGACGGTTCATTGGGGGGAGGCTCTGCTTTTCTCCGCCGGGCTGCTGCTCTGGCCCTACCATGGAGAAATCCTCATCTATTCCAACCAGTGCGGCGTGGGGCTGGGGTATCTGCTCTGTGCTGCGGCACTGGCGCTGAGCCTGCCGCATCTGCTGGAGGGCGGGGCCCTTGCCGGCGCGTTCGGCGCGGCGGTGCTGCTCGCCTTTGCACTGGGACTCTATGAATCTTTTGCGCCGGTCTGGCTGACCCTGATTTTCGCCGCGCTGCTCCTTGATGCAGCCTCCCGCAGTCCGCACAGCCGCAAAGGGAAAGACTGCTTTTTGTCGATTCTGCGCGGCATATGGCCGCTTGCGGCGGCACTGCTCATCCGCAAGGCACTCAGCGCCCTTCTCTGCCTGGTCTGCGGGGTGACGGGCGGCAACAGCACGGCCTCCAAGACAATCTTCTGGTTCCGGCGCGCCAGCCTGCGCGATGCCCTCATCATCCCGCTGCGCGAATGGCTGACCAACTATGCGGCAACGGCGTTCGGCGTGCCGGCGCTCGCCCTGCTTGCACTGGCCTGCCTGGCACTCGTGATTTGGGCGGTGCGCCGCCGCGGCGGCAATGGACTGCGGCTCTATGCGGCGGGGGTGATTCTCTCCCAGTTTGCGCTCGGTTTGCTTCAGGGCACCGGAGCACAGATGGCCCGCACGACCCAATGCTTTGCGGTGTTCGTGCCCTTTGTGCTTTGGCTCTGGCTGGCTCCGGCACTGCGGGATTCCCGCGCACCCCGGCGCATTTTGGCGGCAGTGTGCGGCGCGGCGGTGCTGGCGGCTGAGCTTGTTTCCCTGACCGGAACGCTGCGGTTTAACCGTGACCGCTGGGCGTATGAGGAACAAATTCTCCTTGACACGGCGGCTCGGCTGGATGAAATTGACCCCACTGGGACGATGCCCGTGGCCTTTGCGGGTAAAATTGAACTTTCCCCTGAACTGACCGAACGCCTTGTCATCCCTGCGTCAAACCCTGCCTACAAGGCGGCATACCTGATTCATGCCGCTCTCGGCGGCCCGCTCGGTGAGCTGTACCGATATGAAAACCCCGAAACCCTTGTCATCAACTGGGCGCAGGATGCGTTCGGCGGCAAGGAACAGATGTACCGCCTGATGGAGGCCGTGGGGCGGCCCTGCACTGCCGCGGACGATGCCCAGCAGCAGGCCGCCAATCTCACAGCGGAATCCGGGGAACACGGAATTGCCATGCAGGATGGATACATAATGGTCATTTTTTGACATGAATACGAATTTTACAGGAGGGAAAAGCCATGCTGATCAGTCTCATCGTACCCTGTTACAATGAGGAGGAGGCAATGCCTCTGTTCTATAAGGAGGCCAGCCGTGTGGCGGCTGAGATGAAAGAAAGCCACGGTGCGGATTTTGAGTTCATCTTTGTGGATGATGGCTCCAAGGACGGAACCCTCAGGACCGCCCGCGCCCTTCATGATGCCGACCCAAGAGTGCGGTATGTTTCCTTCAGCCGGAATTTCGGCAAGGAGGCGGGCATCTATGCGGGGCTTCAGGCCGCAAAAGGCGATTATGTGGCCACGATGGACGCGGACCTTCAGGACCCGCCCGCTCTTTTGCCGCAGATGCTCGATGCGCTCTTGACCGGTGACTATGACTGCGCCGCAACCCGCCGCACGACCCGCAAAGGCGAACCCAAGCTGCGCAGCTGGTTCGCACGGCTTTTTTATCGGATCATCAATAAAATGTCGGACACGGAAATTGTGGACGGCGCGCGGGACTTCCGTCTGATGACCCGCCGCATGGTGGATGCGGTCCTGGAAATGTCGGAGTACAACCGCTTCTCCAAGGGAATTTTCAGCTGGGTTGGCTTTAACACCAAATGGTTTGACTATGAGAATGTTGAGCGCGTGGCGGGCCAGACCAAGTGGAATTTCTGGAGCCTGTTCAAATATTCGATTGAGGGAATCGTTGGCTTTTCCACCACGCCGCTGCTCGTGGCGGCGGCTGCGGGCGTTGTGTTCTGCGTGGCGGCCTTTGTCGGCATAATCTTTGTGGTGGTGCGCGCGCTGCTGTTCGGTGACCCCACATCGGGCTGGCCGAGCCTTGTCTGCATCATTCTGCTGTGCAGCGGCGTACAGCTTTTCTGCTTGGGCATTGTGGGCGAGTATCTGGCAAAAACCTACCTTGAGGTCAAGCACCGTCCCATCTACCTGACGCGGGAGACGGAGCGCGACCGCGATGAACGGAAAGAATCGGACCTCCATCATGCGTGATATGACGGAGGGCGCCCCGGCGGGGCATATCTGGCGCTATGCGCTGCCGCTCATGCTCGGCAACTGGTTCCAGCTGGCCTACAATGCGGTGGACTCCATCATTGCCGGGCGGTTTATCGGCCGCGATGCGCTTGCGGCGGAGGGCATTGCCGGCCCGGTGATGAACCTCGTCATTCTGGGCATTACCGGCGTCTGTTTGGGGGCCGGCGTGCTGATGAGTGAGTTTTTCGGCGCGAAGGATACACAGCGCCTGCGCCGGGAACTGGCCACGACCGTCCTGTTCGGACTGGGATTTTCGGTCCTGCTTGCGGCGGCAGGCGTGCTGGCAGCGCCGTGGATTCTGCGCGCGCTTGCCGTGCCGGACGAAATTTTTGCGATCACCGGCATTTATATGCGCATCACCTTTTTGGGTGCGCCGTTTACCTGCTTTTATAACGCCCTTGCGGCGGGATTCAAGAGCGTGGGGGATGCAAAAACGCCGCTGCGCTTTTTGATGTTCTCCTCCATTCTGAACGCCGTGCTGGATTTAATCTTCATTGGCGGCTTTGGCTTCGGCATTGTCTGCTCCGCCGTCACGACTGTCGTGGCGGAGGGCGTCAGTGCGGCGCTGGCGGGGTACTGGCTCGTGCGGCGCACACCGGAACTCTGCCCGCGCCGGGAAGAATGGCGCATTGACGGCGCGCTTCTGAACAGGACTTTGCACTACGGCGGCGTGACGGCTCTGCAGCAGGCCGTGCAGCCCATCGGCAAAGTGCTGATTCAGGGCCAGGTCAACGCACTGGGCGTCAATGTCATTGCAGCCTTCAATGCCGTGACCCGCATTGATGACTTTGCCTTCACGCCCGAGCAGAGCATTGCGCAGGCCATCACGACCTACCTTGCGCAGAACCGCGGCGCGGGCAGGCGGGAGCGCATCACACGCGGTTTTGCGGTAGGTCTTGGCATGGAATTTTGCTACTGGCTCGTGATTGGGACAGTTGTGGGGCTTTTCCGCACGCCGCTGGCCGCACTTTTTGTCACCGGTGAGTCCGCCGCCGAGGTGGTTGGGCTGGCAAGTCAGTATCTCGGCGCAATGGCGCTGTTTTACATCCTGCCTGCGTTCACAAACGGATTTCAGGGCTATTACCGCGGCATGGGCCGCATGACGATGACGCTGCTCGGGACCTTCACCCAGACGGCGCTGCGCGTCATTTTTACCTGCCTGCTCGCACCGCGGTACGGCATTTACGGTATTGCCTATGCCTGTGCCATTGGGTGGAGTGTCATGCTCCTGATCGAAATTCCCGCCTATTTCCTTACCCGCAGGCGTGACCTTGCGCGGATGGAAGGGACCGCTTGCCGCTGATAAGACCATTGGCGCAAACGCAGCCAAATACAGCAAACAAAAAGCGGCCGCAGCCGCACTCCGAAGAAAAGGAGCGCAGCTGCGGCCGCTTTTATGCAGCGCTCAGCTGTTTTTGGGCGAAAGCGTGGGCATCTGGTTGGGGTCCTCAGTCGGGTCGAGGTGAATCTCCCCGGCGGCGGTGAGGGCCAGTTTGGTGAGCGTCGGGCCGACCAGCTCGTACACCAACACGGCAAACAGCACAACATTGCGCACAATCTGACCATCCGAAAGCTGGGCGGCGGTCTGCGCCATGCCGAGCGCCACGCCGGCCTGCGGCAGCAGCGTAATGCCCAGATATTTGCGGATGGGTTTGCTGCATCCCGTGGCGGTGCTGCTGATGGCGGCGCCGGAAATCTTGCCCAGCGAGCGGGCAATGATAAACACAATGCCGATCATCAGGACCATCGGGTTGCGCAGAATGTTCAGGTCCAGTTCCGCGCCGGACAGAACAAAGAACAGGATGGACAGCGGGGTTGTCCAGCGGTCCAGACGGTCCATGAGTTCATCGCTCGTGGGGCAGATGTTGCAGAACACCGTGCCGGTCATCATGCAGACGAGCAGCAGCGAGAAGCCGCAGTGAACCGGACCAATGTCAAATTCCACCATCGAGATGCCCACGGTCAGCATGACGAACGCGACCGTCATGGACATCCGGTTGCCGCGGGAATGGAAGTACTGCTCACTCCAGTTCAGCACAAAGCCGGCAACCGTGCCGAGGAGAATCGAGAACACAATCTCGAGCAGCGGCTCGACCGCTACGGTCAGCACGCTGATCACGCCGCTCTCGAGCGCCGTTGCAATGCCGAAGGAGACCGAGAACACCACAAGGCCTACCGCGTCATCAATGGCCACCACCATCAGCAGCAGCCGCGTGAGAGGTCCGTCCGCCTTGTATTGGCGCACCACCATCAGGGTAGCCGCCGGGGCTGTGGCCGCGGCAATGGCGCCCAGCGTGATGGCGGAGGAAACCGAAATCAGGCTCGGGTTAATAAAATGCAGTCCAACCAGAACGACATCCACAAGCAGCGTGGTAAACACTGCCTGCACAATGCCCACCGTGACAGCCTGCTTGCCCATGGCGCGCAGGTCATGGACGCGGAACTCATTGCCGATGGTGAAGGCGATGAAACCGAGCGCCATGTTGGAGATAACACTCAGGTTCTCCACATTTTCCAGGCTGACAAAGCCGAGACCATTGATGCCAAGGCGCCCGAGGCCGAAAGGTCCGAGAAGCAGACCGGTGATAAGATAGGCAGTTACCGCCGGGAGATGGACTTTCTTTGCCACCCGGCTCATCATAAGGCCCACAAAAAGGGCAAGCGACATACTAATCAGGATATATTCCATACGCGTATCCTCTTTTCCGCACATTATGTTCCGGAATCTCCGCTCTCTGGCCGCATCGGGATGCCGGAATTCTATTATAGCACTGCTGGAAACGTTTTCCTCACTTTATGCTTGTAGAAGTTCTACAGTTTATACTTGAATTTTTTGTAAATATTGTCAGCTCCTGTCACATTCTGCGGCAATGGTATCGTTTTTCTTTCCCATTGCGCCGCGCGGGCGCGGATGTGGTATAATGGTTCAAGCGTTCAAACCAAAGGGGTGAAGACGAATGGCAGGCAGCGCAGAGGATCTTGCCCTGTTCGCACAGGAATTTGAGCAGTGCCGAACGCTTCTGCAGGCGCTCGGCGATGAGACACGGAAGCATCTGATTCTTGAGATGATGAAGATGGGCCGCTGCAGCGGCGTGCGCGTGGGGGAAATCACGGCGCGCACGCATCTCTCCCGGCCGGCTGTCTCGCACCATCTCCAGATTCTGCGCAAGGCGGGCCTGCTCAAGGTCCGCCGGGAAGGCACCAAAAACTACTATTATTTTGACGCGGATTCGGCATCCATGGATGCCCTGCTCACCATGCTTACCCACGCCCGCTGTATTATGGAGCAGCTGCCCGACCGCAGCGGCGGCGAATAAAACTGAAACGGAGGATTGACCATGACCATCTGTGAAGCAATGTCTGCCCGGCACAGCGTCCGGCAGTACGAGGACAAACCCATTGAGGCGGAGAAGATTGCCGCTCTGGAAGCGGAGATTGCCGCCTGCAACAAGGAGAGCGGACTGCATATCCAGCTTGTCAAAAATGAGCCGAAAGCCTTTGACGGATTTATGGCGCATTACGGAAAATTCAGCGGCGTGAAGAATTATATTGCGCTTATCGGACCCAAGGGCGCCGGGCTGGATGAACTGTGCGGCTATTACGGTGAGCGCGTGGCTCTGCTCGCGCAGACGGTCGGGCTGAATACCTGCTGGGTCGCCATGACCTATTCCAAGATTAAGTCCGCCTTTACGGTGGCGCCCGGCGAAAAGCTGACGGTCGTCATTGCGCTGGGCTACGGCAAGACACAGGGCACGGCCCATAAATCCAAGGCCATTTCCGATGTGACC
The DNA here is from genome assembly GCA_029006135.1 of Oscillospiraceae bacterium. Classification (GTDB taxonomy): domain Bacteria; phylum Bacillota; class Clostridia; order Oscillospirales; family Ruminococcaceae; genus Gemmiger. Next base: position 23,457 of record JAQXGE010000047.1, read on the forward strand.
AAGGCCGAGGGCACCATGCCGGACTGGTTCCGCAAGGGCGCCGAGGCCGCACTGCTGGCGCCTACCGCGATGAACCAGCAGAAGTTCACGCTGACACTTGAGCCAAACGGCCGGGTCAGCGCCAAAGCCGGCACCGCATTTTACAGCAAGGTGGATTTGGGCATCGTCAAATACCATTTTACTCTCGGCGCAGGGGCGGAAAATTTCGCCTGGGCAAACGGGGAGAAAAAGTAACTTTGGCCCGTTTTATTTGTCAACCGCAAGCCGTCCCGCTCCGGCGCAAAGCGGTACGCAAATTGTAAGCAAGCAATCAAAAAACCTCTCCCGCTGATCGCATACGGGAGAGGTTTTTCAGTTATAGGGATTTACAGCTTGGCGCGTTCCTCGCTGTTCAGACGATTGAACAGCTTGATAAGCACAAAAATCGAAATGATGGCCAGCACGGTTTCGGCAAACGGCTGTGCCCAGGCCAGACCGTAGAGAGGCTCAATGTAGTTAAAGACGAACAGGGCGGGGATTTCCAGCACAATCTTGCGCATGATGGCAAAGGCCAGCGCATTGCGGCCCATGCCGAGCGCCTGGAACACGCCGACCGCCATGAAGTCCATCACGAGCGGCGGCATCGCAAGGCAGAGCGTGCGGAGCAGGCGGGAACCGATGCTGATAATCTCGGGGTTATCCATGAACATTGCAATGATATTGCCCGCAAAGCCCAGATACAGGCACATGACGGCGACCAGCAGCGATTCCACCATCACGAGCGAGCCGGTAAAGGCTTTCTTCATGCGGCGGAAGTTGCCGCTGGCGTAGTTGTAGCTGATGAGCGGCATGATTCCCTGGGAAAAGCCGAGCGCAATCTGAAGCGGCACATTGTTGACTTTCTGTGCAATGCCGAGCGCCGCGACCGCGCTTGCACCGTACCCTGCCGCAAAATTGTTGAGGATGGTCATGCCGGTCACGTTGAGCAGATTCTGGATGCAGGCCGGGAAGCCAACGCCCAAAACCTTGCTGGGCAGACCGTTTTTGATGCTGAATTTGCGCGGGTCAATACAGACCAGCGTTTTGCCGCGGCGCACACGGAGAAGAACAAAGAAATAGATACACGCCACACAGTTGGACAGGAACGTGGCACAGCCCGCGCCCGCCGCACCCATGTTCAGCCCCTGCGGCAGAATAAAGATGGGGTCAAGAATCATGTTGAGCAGGCATCCGCTCATCGTGCCGATGCTGGCGTGAAGGCTCGCGCCCTCGGAACGCACAAGATACGCCATGACTACATTGAGGATGGCGGGCATGGCGCCCAGGCAGACGGTCCAGCCCAGATACCCCCGCGTGGCTTCGTAAGTGACATCCGTCGCACCCAGCATCCCGAGCAGGCCGCTGTTAAAGGTGATGCAGAGCAGCGAAATCAGCGCACCGCCCACTACCGAACACCAGAAGCTGAACGCCGAAGCGCGGTGAACCGTGTCATACTCCTTGCTGCCCAGCGCGCGGCTCATCAGGCTCGAGCCGCCCACGCCGAACAGGTTGTTGACGGCATTGAATGCCAGCAGCACCGGCGCGGCCAGTGTGACCGCCGCGTTCTGCACAGGGTCGTTGAGCATACCGACAAACCAGGTGTCCGCAAGATTATACAGCACCATGACCAGCGAACTGAGAATGGTGGGCACCGTCAGCGAGGCAATCGCCCTCGGCAGCGGCATGGTTTCAAACAATTCGGTCCTTGTTCCCTGTGACTGTGACATTTTAACCTCCGGAATTTGTATGGGACACTGTGCTTTTGCCGGCACAGCGTCTCTTTTGCCGTTTCAAATCAAAAAATTCGTATCTTTTATTTTACATCTGTTAAGTAATATTGTCAACCGCTGCCGCCCTTACGGTGCGGACCAGACGGCTCGCAGCGCGTCCGCTTCCTGCTCGGCCAGCGTGGGGTAGAGCGTGTTGGAAAATAGTGAGTCATAGCGGTAGACGGCCGTGCCGCCTGCACCCTGCGCCCGCAGGAAGGTGATCTGTTCGGCCAGCGCGCGCCCCGAACACCACTCGGTACCGGGACCGGAAGACAGCCCGCCGTCCCCTTCCCCAATACGGCTTGCCGCGAGCCCAAAAGCGAGTGAAGTCTCCTCACACCGGGGCAGCGTGAGCCATTCCTGGGCCAGTGTGTCCAGCGCCAGAGCGCGGCTGCCGTTTTTGATGTAGTCCCGCCCCCAGTAGAGCTGAGGAATTACGAGGTCGCAGTATCCCGGTTCGGCCAGCCAGAGAGCAGCGTCACTGTACTGGGCATCGCGGCAGTTTGTGAGATTGCCCTGGGGCGAAACACTGAACACAACGCCGTATTCCTGCGTCACGGCCCGGCAGAGCCGCATCAGCGCGTTGACGTTCTCCCGCCGCCAGTCCTCAAGGCTCAGGTTCGTGCCGGAAGCGGCATAGTCCGCAGCGTCAAACGCCGGGTCTGTGGTGGGGTAAAAGTAATCGTCAAAGTGGATGCCGTCAATGGAATAGTTTTGACACAGCTCGGCGAGGGAATCCGCCAGATACTGCTGAACCTCGGCGCTCGAAGGGTCAAGAAACTGCCCGTTCCCGGCGGTTCGCACCCAGTCGGGGTGGGTCACAGCGGGACTTTCGGCGCAGAAGGGAGCGGGCGTGCTCCCTGACCGGAGCCGGTAGGGGTTAATCCAGGCGTGCAGTTCAAGCCCTGCCGCGTGCGCCTGCTCCACCAGCACCGCCAGCGGGTCAAATCCGGGGTCCTGCCCCTGAACGCCGGTGCAGAGATGGCTGAACGGGAACAGGGCACTGGGGTACAGCGCATCCCCAAAAGGCCGCACATGGGCAAAAACCGTGTTGGCACCGAGCGCCGTGATGTTCTGCATCATCTGCCGGACCTCGGCACGGAAGGCGGATTCTGAGGAAAAATCCGTTCCCTGCCATTCAAGATAACTCACCCACACGCCGCGGAGTTCCGAGTCGGGGGAAGATTCTGCATTCGGCTCGGCGGGCGCTGAAGCGATGGAGGCGGGGAATTCGGACGCCGCGATGCTGCCGTCCGGCACTTGCCCGGAACCCTCTGCGCGCTGTGCGGCCTCATTCCACAGCGCCGGCAGGACAAGGAAAAGAGCAAGCCCGCCCACTGCCGCCAGTACCGCCGCCATCCGTCTGAACACAGCACATCCCCCCCGGCCTATTTGTATGCGCCGGCTCACAAAAATAAAGGTTGGCAATTGGAGAAAAATATGCTATAATAAAAAAACATTCGGGCCATTAGCTCAGCTGGTCAGAGCTGGCGGCTCATAACCGCTTGGTCCCGGGTTCAAGTCCTGGATGGCCCATAAACAGAGGTCCCCCTGCCGTACCCCGGCAGGGGGACTTCTGTTTATGTCCCGTGGCCATCCGGACTTGAACAGCACGGCCGTCCGCAGACGGCAAAAAACAGTCCGGTGGACTGTTTTTTAGTGCGCGGGAGAGTCCTGGATGGCTCACAGAGAAATTTTCCCTGCCGTACCCCGGCAGGGGGACTTCTGTTTATGCCCCGTGGCCATCCGGACTTGAACAGCACGGCCGTCCGCAGGCGGCAAAAAACAGTCCAGCGGACTGTTTTTTAGTGCGCGGGAGAGTCCTGGATGGCCCGAAGAGAAAGGTCCCCGCCGTACCCCGGCGGGGGCCTTTGTGTTTATGCCCCGCGGCCAACCGGACTTGAACAGCACGGCCGTCCGCAGACGGCAAAAAACAGTCCAGCGGACTGTTTTTTAGTGCGCGGGAGAGTCCTGGATGACCCGAAGAGAAAGGTCCCCGCCGTACCCCGGCGGGGGCCTTTGTGTTTATGCCCCGTGGCCAGCCGGACTTGAACAGCACGGCCGCCCGCAGGTGTGTGTGGTTTGCGGGCATCTGCACACATACCAGGAAAAAGCGCGGAACCATGGGGGATAGCCCTTGGTTCCGCGCTTTGGCGTGTCTTATTTTTTCTGCCCGTAATAGGCGTCCGGCCCATGCTTGCGCAGATAATGCTTATCAAGATAGTGCTGCGGCAGAGCGGACGCTTCGGGATCGAGCTGGCAGGTGAGCAGTGCCATGCGGGCCACTTCCTCGAGCACGGCGGCGTGATAGACGGCCTCAGCGGGGTCTTTGCCCCAGGCAAACGGCCCATGGCCGCGGCAGATGACGGCAGGCGTTTCCTGCGGGGAAATCCCGCGCGCACGGAACGTCTCCACAATCACGGTACCGGTATTTTTCTCGTAGTCCTGTGCAATTTCTTCGGGGGTCAGGAACCGGGCGCAGGGCACGGAACCGTAGAAATAATCGGCGTGGGTTGTGCCGTAACAGGGAATATCCCGCCCCGCCTGTGCCCATGCGGTCGCGTTGGGACTGTGGGTGTGGACGATTCCGCCCAGTTCCGGGAACGCACGGTAAAGTTCAAGGTGGGTCTTTGTGTCACTGCTGGGGTTGAGTTCCCCCTCCGCCACACACCCGTCGGCAAGGTCCACCACAACCATCTTGTCGGGCGTCAAATCTTCGTACGCAACGCCGGAGGGCTTGATGACCATCAGCCCCTTTGCCCGGTCAATGCCCGATACATTGCCCCAGGTAAAGGTGACCAGCCCGTGACGGGGCAGTTCCCGGTTGGCGGCGCAGACCTGCGCCCGCAGTTCTTCCAGCAGCATAAAACAGTCCTTTCCGGTAAAAACATCCGACAAATTTCCCGCACATCGGCTTTTGCAGAGAGCGGCGTTTATCCCCGCGTTCCCTCAACGGAAGAATCGGTGCTCCAGCCCTGAAGGTCGGTCGGGGTGAGGGTGTTATTCCAGCGCCCATCGGCTTGGGCGGCGTTCCACTCGTCCCAGGCGGCTTGACTGCGGATGGCTGTGCCGCAGCGGTAGGCGGCGTCCCAGGGGTTTGAGGGGTCAGGATCGGTGGGGTCCCAGCCGCGCAGCGATTCATTGGCGGGGTCGGTATAGATGGTGCCCGGCTTGCCCATGGGACCGGGGTCCTCGGCGTTGTCATAGATGACCACGCGGGTCCCGATGGGGCAGTTGTCATAAATCCATTTTACGTCACAGGTCAGCAGCCGGATGCAGCCAAGGCTTGCCGGGCTGCCCAGCTCGTTGAACTGGTCGTACTCAATGTCGTCCTTGTGTTGGGAGTAGTAGGGAACCGTGTGGAACAGATAGGAATCCCAGATGCGGGTGGCGTACTGCCCATAGCTCGGACCGGCAAGAAGCCGCCAGTCATAGCTTTCCGGCGTGGCAAAAAAGCCCAGCGGCGTATCGTCCCCGCCGGAACAGACCATCGCCATATAGGGGCGGGTATAATTGCCCTCGTCATCGAGCGCAAGGACCGTCACGGTGCTTGCGGCGCGGTTGACTGCAATCATATAGGGGATTGTGCCCTTGGCGCTGTATTTGAGTCCTTCGGACTGGTAGAACGGGTCGGCGGCCAAACCCTCCATGAGCGCCTTGCCGCGCTCGTCCCAGGTTGCGGGGTCGGTGACCTGCGGCGCATCCTTTGTGCAGTTGACCGAGGCAGTCGCCATGGCCTGCGCCACGCGCTGTTCCTCCTCGGTCAGGACCGGTTCCGCCGCGCTGGACGCATCATCCTGAACTCCGGTGCCGGAACCGGCATCGACCTCGACTGCACTGCCTTCGGAGCCGCCGTGTACCAGCGCCCAGCAGCCCATGCAGACCACAATCAGCACCACAAGACACCCGGTCAGGGTGACAAGGGCCTGCTGACGCCGCGCGTTCCGGCGGCGGGAAGAGTGAGAATGTGCCATTTTATTGCCTCCGTTCTGATGGAAATTTGTGTTGGATGAACATCATTTTGCGTTGGAATACGGCATTTTATCCGCGAACGCCGTATTCCTGCGCCACAAAGCGTTCCAGCGCCGCAAAGCTGCGGCGAACTTTTTCGGTGTCAATGCAGTAGGCCATCCGGAAATAGCCCGGGCAGCCAAAACTGTCCCCCGGCACGAGCGCCAAATCGTATTTCATCGCCTTGGTGCAGAACGCGTTGGCGTCCTCCTCAAGTGCCTTGGGGAAGATGTAGAACGTTCCCGCGGGCTTGACGACCGTGAAGCCGAGCCGAACCAGTTCGTCATAAATCAGGTTCATGTTCGTCTCGTAAACCGAGAGGTCGCTCGTGTCGTCAATGCACTGCGCAACGGCGAGCTGAATGAGCGAGGCGGGGCAGTTGTGGCCGGTGCCGCGGCTGATTTGGCCGCACATCGGCACGATAAACGCGGCGTCCTCACAGCGCGGGTTGACCGCCACATAGCCGATGCGCTCGCCCGGAAGGCTCAGGCTCTTGCTGAACGAGTAGCAGGTGAGCGTGTCATCGTAAAATTTTGCCGCATACTGGATGGGTTCGCCGCCGAACAGAATCTCGCGGTACGGTTCGTCCGAGATGAGGAAAATGTGGTGGCCGAACCGGGCACTCGCCTCCCGCAGCCGGTCGGCAAGGCCAGTCAGTGTCTCGGCGCTGTAGGCGGCACCCGAGGGGTTGTTCGGCGTGTTGATGAGCACGGCGGCGGTATTCTCGGTGAGCATCGCCTCAAAGGCGTCAAAGTCAATCTGGAAATCCTCGGTGCGGGGCGGCACAACCTTGAGATTCAGCCCGGCCCCTTCCACATAGGGCTTATATTCCGGGAAGAACGGTGCAAAGGTAATCACGTCCTGCCCGGGAACCGCAACGCAGCGCAGTGCGTGGGCGAGGGCGCCGGCAGCACCGGAGGTCATAAAGATGTAGTCCTCGGTGTAGTCCATGCCAAAGCGGCGGTTCAGGCTCTGCGCAACGGCGCGGCGGACCGAAGGAATCGTCAGCGTTGGGCTGTACCCGTGCAGCGCCACCGGCTCCTTTGTTTCAAGAAGTTCACGGCAGACCTCGGTGAAATGCGCAGGGCAGGGCACGGACGGGTTGCCGAGGGAGTAATCAAAAACGTTCTCATAGCCAATTTCGGTCCCGCGCGCGGTGCTCCACTCAGAAATCTGACGGATAACGGACTTGCCGGAAAGCATATCCTTATACTGCTGTGCAATCATTGCGGTCCCTCCATAATAATATGATAGAGCTGTTCGACATTTTCGGCCAGATACTCCGCGCCCGCTTCGGTCAGTTCCTCCCGGGTGCGGAAGCCCCACAGAACCCCGCAGCAGGGCAGGTGTGCGTTATGCGCGGTCGCGGCGTCCACGTTGCTGTCCCCCACATAGAGCGTGGAAGCAGCATCGGCGCCAAGGTCAGCGAGCAGAGCGAGCGTTCCGGCGGCGTCCGGCTTGGGCGCAATGCCGCTGCGCTGTCCGCGCACGGCGGCAAAACGGTCAGCACCGAAGTAGTCTGCTGTGACTTCCTTCGCCAGTGCGTCCGCCTTGTTGGAAAAGACCGCCATCTGCACGCCGGCGGCGTTCAGCCGTTCCAGAAGTTCCGGGATGCCGGGGTAGGGGGCGGTGGTATCCCGCATATGCGCGCCGTAATCCGCCTTGAAGTCCGCCAGCGCATCGGCAAGGGTGCGCTCATCCCTCTCTTCGGGCGGAGCAATGCGCTCCACGAGTTTCGGGATGCCATTGCCCACAAAATAGCGGTAGGCGTCCCGGTCATGGGTCGGCCAGCCGCGCCGCACACACAGCCGGTTGCCTGCATCTGCCAAATCGGTCAGGGTGTCCAGCAAGGTGCCGTCCAAATCAAACACAACAGTGCGAAACATTTCCCACATTCCTTTCCCGAACCCTTCAGCTGCAGGGCGTGCCGCCCCGCAGGGGTCATGGTTCTATTATAAGAGCATTTTGCCAAAACGGCAACACTTTGCCGCGAATCTTTTGGGGTGAACGGCAAAACTGTAAATTTCCGCCGCACCGGGGTGAATTTCCCGGGAAAGTGTGCTACTATATAAAAAACAATCCAGTTCGGCTCCCGTCCGTGCGGCGGCATCCGGGCGGTCCTTTGAAGGGAAAAGGAGGAAAACAGACATGAGTCTTTTTGTCGAGATTCTCAAATCCATTGTCTACGGCGTCATTGAGGGCATCACCGAATGGCTGCCGATCTCGAGCACCGGCCACATGATTTTGGCGGAGCAGCTGCTTCATTTTAATTTCAGCGCGGATTTTATGGAGATGTTCCGCGTGGTGATCCAGCTCGGCGCCATTCTGGCTGTGGTGGTGCTGTACTTCCGCAAGCTGTGGCCTTTCTGCCGTGACAACGGCCGGGATACCGGCCTTGCCTCCCATCTGCGCTGGCCGGTGGTCCGCCTCTGGTTCAAAATCATCGTGGCCTGCATCCCGGCCGCCGTGCTGGGTCTTTTGCTCGATGATTGGATGGACGCGCACCTCTACAACAGTATTGTGGTGGCGGCCATGCTCATTTTGTACGGTATTGCGTTCATCCTGATTGAGCGCCGTCCCCGCGTGGCCGCAACGACCAAACTCTCCCACATCAGCTATTCCCAGGCGTTCAAGGTAGGTCTGTGGCAGGTACTGTCCCTTGTCCCCGGCACCTCCCGCAGCGGCGCGACCATTCTCGGCGGTATGATGTGCGGGCTGTCCCGCCCCGTTGCCAGTCAGTTCACCTTCTTCCTGGCGATCCCCGTTATGGCGGGGGCCAGCCTGCTCAAGCTCGTCAAGTTCTTTGCCAAGGGCAACAGCTTCACCGGCGCGGAGATTGCCGTGCTGCTCGTGGGCTGCCTTGTGGCATTCCTGATTTCCATCTTCGCCATCCGCTTCCTGATGGACTATGTCAAACGCCACACCTTCACGGTGTTCGGCGTCTACCGCATCGTGCTTGGTGTCATCGTGCTGGCGGTCTGGGCGGTGCAGACCTTTGTGCTCGGCACCCCCGCCGCAGCCGTGACCTGAACCTGTCAAACATAAATTAAACAGAAAAAAGAACACGCCCCCGGCTCAAAAGAGCCGGGGGCGTGTTTGTTATGCGGATTGGTTAAACAGCCGGGTATTTCAGGCTTCGCCGCGCTCCATTGCGGCCACATATTCGGGCAGGACTTCGGCGGTGGGGCCGTCTGCGCGCTTATTGCCGTGGTCAATCCAGATGGAGCGGGTGCAGAGCTCACGGACCTGATCGGTGCTGTGACTGACAAAAAGCAGCGTTGTGCCGCCGGAAAGCATATCCGCCATGCGGCGCTTGCATTTTTCCTGGAACATGATGTCACCGACGGCCAGAACCTCGTCACAGATGAGGATGTCCGCCTTGACCTCGGTCGCAATCGAGAAGCCCAGACGGGCAATCATGCCGGAGGAGAAGTTCTTCACCGGCACATCCACAAAGTCGCGCAGTTCGGCAAAGTCGATGATGCTGTCAAAGTGCTCCTGCATGAAGGCTCGGTCATGGCCCATGACGGCACCGTTGAGAAAAATGTTCTCCCGCGCAGTCAGGTCCATGTCAAAGCCTGCGCCCAGTTCAATGAGCGGCGCAATGCTGCCGTTGACGGTCACGCTGCCGGTGGTGGGGTACATCACGCCCGCCACGACCTTGAGCATTGTGCTTTTGCCGCTGCCGTTGCGGCCGATCAGCGCCACGGATTCGCCCTTGTGCACATCAAAGGAGATGTTTTTCAGCGCATAAAATTCGTTGAAGAAAAGCTGGTGTTTGAGCAGCTTCACGGTATATTCCTTGAGAGTCTCGGTCTTTTCCTGCGCCAGATTGAAGCGCATCGAGACATCGTTTACCCGGATAATAGGGTCTGCCATGCCGGTTCCTCCTTGGGTCAGATATAGAGAATGAAGTTCTTCTGCAGTTTGCGGAACGCCCACAGACCGATGCCGAGCATGACCGCCGCACTGGCAATGCAGGCAAACCAGGTGTTGGGGCCGGGAATATTGCCGTACATCACAAGGTTGCGGAACATATTGACATAGTGGTACAGCGGATTGAGCTTCATCAGCGGGATAACGGCCGGGGGCAGGGCCTCAATGGGGTAAAACAGCGGTGTGGCGTACATCCAGCCCATGACGAGGACGCTGTACAGATGCTGCATATCCCGGAAATAGACCGTCAACGCCGAGAGGAGCAGTGCCATGCCGCAGCAGAAAATAAACAGGAAAAGCAGCGGCACCCAGAACAGCAGGATCGTCCAATAGAACGGTGAGCGGGTGACAACCATGACCAGCACAATGGCCACAAGGCTGAACAGCAGCGTCACAAAGCAGGAAAACACCCGGCTCAGCGGAAAAATATATTTGGGAATATAGACTTTTTTGATGAGCGAGGCGTTTTGAATGATGGAGTTCATGCCCATCGAGGTCGATTCGTTGAAGAAGGTGAACAGCGTGTTGCCGCAGATGAGGTAGAACGGGAAGTTCGGGATGTTATTGCGGAACATGAAGGAGAAAATCAGGCTCTGCAGCAGCATCATGAGCAGCGGGTTGAGGATGCTCCAGATGTATCCCAAAAAGCTGCGGCGGTATTTTACCTTGAGGTCACGCCCAACAAGTTCACGGATGAGCGGCGTATACTGCTTGAAGCGCTGCAAACTGGCAGGGAGTGCTATTTTTTGATTTGCCATAAGAGTTCCTTTCTCTGTCATTGGTATTCCGGGGGCATACGCCCGGTTTTTCCCCGCAGAAAATCCAGCGCGCCTCGAAAGATGCCGCAGCTCCGCCCGCAGGGCCGGCCGCGATATGGTTAGAAATAAATAGTCCGATTTTTGGCAGAAACTTTACCCCGTGCGGTGCAGAGGCCTTGATTTTGCCATAACTCGGCTATGATAAGCACAGCCTATTATAGCACAAACCCGCCTAAAATAAAATAAGAAATCATGCAAAGAGCTGATTCTTCTGAAAAAGGTCTGGTTTTCTGATAAAAACAGAGGATCACAAAATAAAAACGACCTTCCCAACACAGAGCATTCAAAGGATAGGTATGCGCTCTTTTCTGCCATGCCGGCACGGAGATAGGTGCGGCGGGGCACAAGGAGGGAAAGCCAGGCGATTTTGCGGTGCAGGGAAGTGAAGGCGTAAAATTTTCTCGCAGAAACAGAATTTTATCCCTATACAAACACCGGAAAATATTGTAAAATAAAAATTCAGGGCAAACCGCGGTCCGACTGCGGAGCGGCGGACGCATTGCGTCAGGGAAAGCGCTGCGCGCCCGGGTGTACACCCGGGACGGCCCCTGCTTTTGACCGCTGCCAGCCGGGCAGCGGAGATTTTACGGAGGAATTTTTCATGCTTATTCCGGTACTTCTCTTCTGCGTCGGCCTGGTGTGCCTCATCAAGGGCGGCGACTGGTTTGTGGACGGTGCCACCGGCATTGCCCGCCAGTTCCACCTGCCTGAACTGCTCATCGGTGCTACGGTGGTGTCCATCGGCACCACGCTGCCCGAGGTCATGGTCTCGGCAACATCGGCTCTCTCCGGTCACGGTGAGATCGCCTACGGCAACGCCATCGGCTCCATCATCTGCAACACCGCGCTCATTGCAGCCATCACGGCGGCGGTGCGCCCGGGCAAGGTGGATCCCAAATCCATGCGCCTGCCCGTTATCTTCTTCTTCCTGGCTGCGGCGCTCTACTGCGGCGTGGCCTACACCAGCGGCAACTTCAGCCGCCCGATGGGCATTGCCCTGCTGGCCATCTTTGTGGTCTACATGGTCCTGACCGTGCGCCAGATGCGCAAAGACCCCGCTCCCGCAGCTGCGGAGGAGGAAGCGGCAGAGGAAAACTCCACTGCCAAGAACATTCTGCTGCTCGTTGTCGGCGCGGCTGTCATCGCCGTGGGCGCTGACCTGCTTGTCGATAACGGCACCCTCATTGCAAAGGCTCTCGGCGTGCCCGAGTCCGTCATTGCGCTGACCTTCGTGGCATTGGGCACCAGCCTGCCCGAACTCGTCACGGCCATCACCTCGCTGGCCAAGGGCCATGGCTCTCTCTCCCTTGGCAACGTAATCGGCGCGAACCTGTTCAACCTTGTGCTGGTCTGCGGCGTGTCTCAGACGCTGTCGCCCTTCCACATTCCCGAGAACGCCTCGATTGCCGGCGTGAATGTCTCTCTTGCCATCGAGATTCCCGTCATGCTCGCCGTCATGCTGCTGCTCACGCTCCCCGGTCTGTTCAAGGGCAAACTGAGCCGCTGGCAGGGCGTGACGCTGCTGTGCATCTACGCCGCGTTCTGCTGCTTCCAGTTCTTTGTGCTGCCCGGCCTTGCCTGATTTTGGCCGCGGATAAACCAAACATATAAAACCGGCCCTGCGGAAAATTCTTCCGCAGGGCCGGTTTTTTTGGTGCTTATTCGCTCACCGAGCTGAACAGCGCCTGGTTGCGCTTGGCGCCGGTTCCGATGTTGTTGTATTCAAGGTAATAATATCCGTAGACCCACGCATCCAGTTCGGGATTTTCCCCGTAGCGGTGGGTGGTGCCGTCCGCGGCCATATAGTCATTTCCGGCCGTGACAACGGGAACATAGTCCTTCATCGCAAGCAGATAACGGTAGTAGGGTGTCAGCGGCAGACCGGCGGTTTCCGCAAGGGTCGGGGCGAGCATACACAAATCCATCCGGTTCAGCGCATCCGCACTTTCGGTTTCGCTCTGTGCGGCTTCGAGCGGGTAGTTGGCCCAGATGATAAAGGGCGTACTGCGCTCAAGAATTTGCAAATCGTTGCCCTCTGCGCGGCTCTTGTCCGCCACATGGTCCACAAAGCTCGGCGCATGGTCGCCCGCCATCGCGACAATGACGCGGCGGCCCTGCTCGGCGTAGACCTTTTCAAAATACGCGGTAAGTTCGCCGAATGCCTGGTCGGTGAGGTACATATTGCTCAGGTACTCGTCCATCACGGCGTCATACTCGCCGTAATCCGTGGCGGCATGGACCAAATCGGCCTCGGGCGGGTTCATGTCATAGTCGCCGTGGCTCTGGATGGACACAAGGAAGGTGAACCGCGGCTGATCCTCCGGCATCGCTTCATAGAGGGCCGTCAAATCGCGGTAGGTTGCCGAATCGGTCTGATAGGGCCGATTGCCGTAGGTTTCCTTTGTGGGGAAATCCTCCTCAAAATGCGTCTCGTCAAAGCCGAGCGCCAGCCAGGCGGAATCCCGGCGGTAGTTGGAGTTCGTGTACGGGTGAGCGGCCATTGTGGCATAGCCCAAATCCTTGAGATAGCCTGTCAGGCTGTTGGCATTGTGGAGGTTCAGCCAGTTGAACGGCGTGATGGAGGGCATCAGCATCATCGAGTTGCCGGTAAGCATCTCATACTCACTGGAGTTGGTGCCGCCGCCCACATGGGGGCCGACTGTGTGGCCGTAGATGGAGTTGGGCAGACTGCGGGTCACCGTCATGATGTCCCGGTCGGCCTGCAAATCGGTCACAAGGTCAAAGTCATAAAAACTCTCTGAGAGAATCAGTACCACATCGGGGTAATCCTCCGCCTTGGCAGGCGGGGTTGTGCGCTCATAATCCTTTGCGCGGTCGGCGGCCTGTGCGGCGGCTTCATCGGAGTAGTTTTCCGGCATGAGGATGGGGTCCACCATCAGGCTTGCGGCCTCAATGGTGCCGGCCAGATAGCCGTATTTATAGTAGGTTTCCTGCCAGGCCCAGCCATAAGTGGCGGAGGGCTTGATGGGGTTGGGACTGAAATAGCCGATATAGAGGATGGCAAAAATCCCCGCCGCACTCCCGGCAATCCGGATGCCGCGCTGCTTCCAGCTGGCCCTGCGGCGGGCGGCTTTGCCGCCTGTCAGCCGGCTCTGTGCCCAGCCAATCGCCAGCACCGGCAGGTAGAGCAGCACCAGTTCCACCACCGTGGCGGTGATATGCAGCGTGTAGCTGCCCATGACCTCGGCCGCGGTGCCGAGATTGAGAATGTCCTGCGGCATGAGCGCTGAGCCGTGCAGATCGCGGGTGTAGTAGTTGATGAGCGAGATGACGGTGAACACCGCACCTGACAGCCCTGTGGCAAGGCTCCAGCGCCCGCACAGCGCAAAAAGGCCAAGCGTCAGGCAGAAGGCGGTCAGCGCATTGAGCGGCGCATAGACCGGCCACTGCCCGGCCAGATACCCCGGTGTCACACCGTCAGACAGCTCAAGCTGATAGCGTGCGATGAACGCCGCCGCCACAGCCAGCACAAACGGCAGAACCACGGACAGCCAGAAGTGCTTGTCGGTAAGTTTGTTTTTTATATTTTGCATGAGAATACGTTCCTTTTTTACTTTTGGTGGAAACAGACGGATTTTATTATTATATCATATTTTGAGGAAAAGGGAAATAGAGAACGCTCAAGCTTTCTGCCAAATAAAAAATCACGATATAATTGCTTGCGAATGCTTGCATTTGATTGCAGAAATGCCTATAATAAAAATAAAGGAGCGTGATTGCCATGGCCAATACTTCTGCTGTTTATGCACGCATTGATGCGAATCTGAAAGAGAACGCGGAGGGAATCCTCGCTCAGCTTGGAATTTCACCTTCCGGAGCGATTCAGATGCTTTACAGCCAAATTGTACTCCAGCAGGGAATGCCGTTTGAACTTCGTCTGCCTACCGCAAAGCCGACAGCGGTTGGCGGCATGAGCCGCGCCGAACTGGATGCGGAGCTGAGCAAAGGCGTTGAATCAATCAAAAAGGGAAAAACGTATTCCGTGGACGAAGTGGACGATGAATTGGCGCGGGAGTTCGGGATATGACGGAACGTTTTCGCGTCAATTACTCCCCGGAGGCTTTGGACGACCTGAAAAAAATCTATTCCTATATTGCCTTTGCACTCAAAGAAAATCGGATTGCATCCAACCAGGTCAACCGTATCCGGAGCAGTATCCGTTCGCTGGATACATTTCCGGGACGATATGCGGCGGTTGAGTGGGAGCCGTGGGCATCCATGGGAATGCATAAACTGCCGGTGAATAACTATGTGGTTTTCTATCTGGTGGACGATGCATCCAGGGAAGTCAAAATTGCCCGTATTTTTTACGGCGGGCGTGACATTGAAGGCGCAGTCAATTCGGAGGACGAATGACAGCAGGGGGAACGGCTTTTTGAGCTGGTCCCCTTTTGCTTTTCTGCACCTCCGCCGTTCCGGACCCGAAAAACGTGGGTTCCCGTTGTCCCGTGCCGCAAACCGTGCTATAATAAATGAAACGTTTGAGATTCACCACACGGAGGCAAAAATATGAAAATCCCGGCAAAAGGCTTTACGCACGGCGGAAAATTCCACGCAGACGATGTGTTTTCCACGGCTCTTTTACAGATTGTCCGCCCGGACATCAAGGTGACCCGCGGCTTTGTGGTGCCTGATAACTTTGACGGCATCGTGTACGATGTGGGCGGCGGAATGTTCGACCACCATTCCGAACCGCGTGAGAGCCGTCCTAACGGCGTGCCTTATGCGGCCTTCGGTCTGCTGTGGCGGATGCTCGGCCCCGGGCTTGTCGGCGCACATCAGGCCCGGCTGATGGACGAAAACTTTGTCCAGCCGCTCGACCTCAATGACAATACCGGCGAGCCGAACTCTTTAGCGGATGCCATTGGAAGTTTCAACCCCGTGTGGGATTCCAAGGATGACCCGGATGAATGCTTCTGGCGCGCCGTTCCCTTTGCGCGTCAGGTACTTGAGAACGAGATTGCCGCCGCCAACGCCGTCAACCGCGCTGATGAGACGGTACAGCGCGCTTACAAAAATTCAAAGGACGGCATTGTTGTCCTGCCCGACTATATGCCGTGGAAAAACGGTCTGTACAAGACCGATGCTCTGTTTGTCGTGTACCCCAGCCAGCGCGGCGGATACAGCGCGCAGTGCGTGACGGACTACAAGACCCGCCGCAGCAAGGTGCCGTTCCCGCCCGCCTGGGCCGGTCAGCCCGAGGAAGTCCTGCGGGAAAAGAGCGGTCTGCCGCTCAAATTCTGCCATCCCAGCCGCTTCCTTGTGACGGCGGAGGATAAGGATTCCGCCATTGAAGCCTGCCGCCGCGCTCTGCGCGCCGCGGGCCGCCCGGTGAGCGGACAGTGAGCGCACAGCGCCTTGGCCCGGCACCGAGCACCGAGCAGGACTGCCTGACGGAGTCCGCCGCATGGGCCTACATGGTGCGCTGTGCGGACGGGAGCCTCTATTCCGGCTGGACCAACGATTTGGCCCGCCGCCTTAAAGCCCACAAAACCGGCCGGGGCGGTGCGCGCTACACCCACAGCAAGGGTGCCGTCAAACTGGCCTATGCCGAGCGCTGTGCTGACAAATCCGCCGCACTGCGCCGTGAAGCGGCACTGAAAAAACTCGATAAAGCGAGGAAAGAGAGCCTTGCCGCCGCGTGGGAAGCACGCAACACGATCACAATCCGGCAAGCCGCCCTTGCGGATGCCCCGGCGGTCAATGAACTGTACGGCTGGTATGTGACCCACTCAACGGCAACATTCCAGTACAGGGTCCCCACTGTGGAGGAACAGCGGCAGAGCATGGCATCCGCGATGGCCGCGGCACCGTTCCTGCTTGCGGAGGATGCCTCGGGGCGCCTGTGCGGCTATGCGTGTGCCCACCCGTGGCGCACACGGGAAGCATTTTCCTGGGATGTGGAACTGACGGTCTACTGCGCGTGGGACTGCATCGGGCAGGGAGTCGGGCACCGGCTCTATGACACGCTCATCCCGGCTCTGCGTGAACAGGGCTACTGCAACGCGATTGCGCTGGTGGCACATCCCAACCCCGAGAGTGAGGCGTTCCACAAGGCACTCGGCTTCCGCAAAGCGGCCACCGAGCCGCGCACCGGCTACAAGTTCGGGCGCTGGCTCGATTTGCAATACTGGTGGCTGGATCTGCGCCCCGGCGATGCCGCGCCCGAGCCCGTTCGCCTGCCGGAATTTCCCGCGGAATAAAAAGGTAAAATAAAATCCCGCACCTGCGGCAAAATGCAGGGGCGGGATTTTGCTTTATGCGGCTTTCTTGGGGCCTTCTTTGAGGATGCGGTTAAACCGCGTGAAGAAGGTGATGCTCGTCACGGCGGCGGCAATGATGTCGCTGATCGGCTCTGCGAGGAAAACGGCGAACACCTTGTCGGACAAAATCATTGGCAGGATGAAGATAAGAGGAATCAGCAGAATCAGTTTGCGCAGGCAGGCCATAATCAGGCTGATTTTGGCCTGTCCAAGTGCGACAAAACTCTGCTGGCAGGAACATTGGAACCCGCAGGCAAAGATGCCGGCCATATAGACCCGCATGGCCCAGCGCGTGTATTCCACAAGTTCGGCATCGGGGGTGAAAATCCGCGCAAACATCTGCGGCGCAACCATGGCCGCCGCCCAGAATGCGGCGGCATACACCACGCAGACGCCGAACTGGCAGTAGAACGCTTTCTTGACGCGGTCGGCGTTGCCCGCGCCGTAAGTGTAGCTGATGATGGGCTGACCACCCTGGCAAACGCCCTGAAGCGGCATCATGACCAGCTGGGAGACGCTCGTGATGATGGTCATGGCGCCCACCGCAAGGTCACCGCCGTAGCGGGAAAGGCTGGAGTTGAAGCTGATGGAGAGCAGACTCTCGGTCGCAAGCATGACAAAGGAGGAAATACCCAGCGCCAGGCAGGGGGCAATGACCTTGCCAACAATGCGCAGATTTTTCTTTTTCAGACGCAGCACCGTCTTTTTGCCGGTCAGGAAGCGCAGCACCCAGATAGCGCTCACGCCCTGGCTGATGACGGTCGCCGTGGCGGCACCCTCAACGCCCATGTCCAGCACAAAGATGAAGATGGGGTCAAGGATGATGTTGCACACCGCGCCGATGACGGTGGTCATCATGCTGAAGGTGGCAAAGCCCTGCGTTGTGATGAAGGTGTTCATGCCCAGCACAATCATGACGAACAGACTGCCCAGCACATAGATGCGCGTGTAGCCGAGGGCGTAGGGGAGTGTGTTCTCGCTCGCGCCGAACAGCATGAGCAGAGGGGAGGCAAAGATGCTCACCACAACGGTGAATACCACGGCAATGATGACGAGCAGACTGAAGCAGTTTCCCATGATGCGCTCGGCACCGTCATTGTCTTTCTGACCCATTGCGATGGCTGCACGGGGCGCACCGCCCGAGCCGCAGAGCATGGCGAAAGCGTTGACGAGCATCAGAATGGGCATACACAGCCCGATGCCGGTCAGTGCGGTCGCGCCAGTCTCAGGAATATGACCGATGTAAATGCGGTCCACGATGTTATAAAGCAGATTGATGATCTGTGCCACTACGGCGGGCAGTGCCAGCTTAAACAGCAGCTTGGGAACACTGCCGGTGCCCATATCGGCGGATTGTGATGCAGCCATTGGCAAAATCTCCTTTTGAATGTATGAAGAACTTTGAATCATGAAAAGGGACAGACAAAAGGGGCCGACCCTGCGGGCCGGCCCCGAACCTTTTTAGTATACTGCGATTGGCAAAAAATGTCAATCCAACGGGAAAACTCAGTAGTTCAGGCCGAAACCGTACTCATAGTAACTGCCATTGCCGTCACGGTAGGCGTAGGCCTTGCCGTTCTCATCCTTGAGGGAATCCGGCATATAGAGGTCCTTGTCAAAGCCGGGCACGTCATTGGGGCTGATGCAGACGCCGTCCGCGTTGACAGCCAGCACTTCATCGCCGCGGGGCAGCGTGAAGGGCAGCTTGCCGACAGGGGAGAAGCGCCCGAAGATGACATCCAGCGTGGCGGAAGGATAGGTGTCAAAGCCGGCGGTCAGCGCATCGGCGCAGCGCTCGACATTGCCGACCTCCCAGGCCAGCGTGAAGTTGATGTTGGCAATGACCTTGCCGCCGTGCGCATGGACGGCAGCAGCAATCTCGGCCAGGCGGTTGGCATCATGGAGAGTCGTCTCCTCGTGCGTCTCGGCGGTCGGCTTGCCGTCCGCATCCACGTTGCAGACGGTCTTGCCCTCGCAGATGTCGAGCTCCAGATAGCCCGGCGTGGCATTGAAATACTCACCGGAGGAGGGCGTGACCATCAAAATCGCGTAATCGGCCTCGGCGGGGTCCTCGGTCAGCGCCACATTGCCGAGCATCTCACGCAGTGCCTTGGTCGCGGCGGCGGCCTGCTCAGCGCCCTTGTTGAATGCCTCGGCATAGACCTTCTTGCCGGCGAGTTTGTCGGCGGTCAGCGGCAGGGTGCCGTCATTCTTGAGCAGAACAACGCTCTGGCGGTGAACTTCGTTGGCGGCGGCCCAGTCATCGGGGTTGGCAACAACCTTGGCGGCCTCGGCGGGACAGCGGTAGGTATCCTCAAACATACCCAGTTCAAACATCTCGGTCAGCGTGCGGGTCACGGCGCGGTCAAGTGCCTCATCGGTCAGCACAACTTCCTCTTTGGTAAAGCCCTCGGGCGGGTTGTGCGTCTCGTAGTAGTCATTGTGGGCACGGTCGTAGGCCTCACGGGCATAGGCGTTGTCGAACAGGCCGGAAATCACATCCACCCCGGCGGTGCCGATGGCATAGCCGATGCGCTCGGGCTGGTCGAGCTTCTCCATGCCCCAGGCCATGTTGTGAACGATGCCGGAATCCGAGTTGATGTAGCCCTTGAAGCCCATCTGCCCGCGCAGCATCGTGTCAATGAAATACTTGTTGTAGGCAAACCCGTAGGGCTTCAGGTCAATAACGTTGCCCTCGCAGTCCTTCTGCGGGGCGCTCTTGGCCGCGGCAGGCTTGGAATAGTAGGGCATGATGGAGGCCGTGTTGGAGTCAACAGCGGTCTGGAACGGCGGCAGATGGTATTTCTGCAAACTGCCCTCGGTCGCGTAGACGTTCCACTGACCGGCGGCATAGTGGGGGTCAAAGCCGTTTTCACGCGCGCCGCCGCCCGGGAAGTGCTTGGTGGTGACGGCCACGCCGTCCTTGGTGATGCCCTCTTTGCTGCCCTGAATGCCGGGGATCAGATGCTCCATAATCTCACTGATGAGCGCGGGATCCTCGCCGAAGGTGCCGTAGGTGCGCTGCCAGCGCGGATCAGTCACGGTATCCGCCATGTACATATAGCCCTTGCGCAGGCCGCAGGCGTTCCACTCGCGGCGGATGGTGTCGGCAAACTTGTCCACAATATCAATACGGCCGGTGCCCTTGACAGCCGCGGCAATGCCCAGCGTGCCGGGCCAGGTGGCAAACACGCCGCCCGCATCGTTCATGCCGAACACAATCTCGCCGTTCTCGTTGCGGCTGTTGGAGGTCACGTTCACCGGCACAAAGCGCTCACAGTTCTCCGCCAGATACTGCAGCTGGTCAAGGTAGTCGGCCAAATCATCGGGTTTGGCGTTCTCGCGCAGGATGGTGTGGCGGGCAAACCAGTCCTTAATCAGGGTGGAGGTGCCGGGCAGGTCCTGCATACCAAAAATGGTTTTCTGGTGGACCTCGGCCTCATCGAGCAGGCCCGACTCATCGGGTTCGGGCTTGTGGTCAGGCAGGCGCGGGCTGGGGTACTTGGGGCCCATGCGCCAGTCGGAATAGAACAGCTGACCAATCTTTTCGTCCACCGTCAGTTCCTTGACGTAGGCGGCGGCACGCTCCGCGGCGGGCAGGCGCCAGTCGTTGACGGCGTTGACCTCACCGGAACCGTCAATGTCCTTGAAGGTCAGGCCGTCCTTCTCGATGACCCGGCGGCTGACGGTGGAAATATCCGGGCCGTTTGCGTTGTGGTAGATTTTGATGTTTTCAGAAGCTTTTGCCATAGGTTACTCCTTTCGCGTTCCCGGCATGGCCGGGGGTGAAAAGTCCTGTATATACAATAGTGCGGGCACACTTCACAAAAGGAAGGTGCCCGCAAAGGGAGGACGGAAAAAGCAATTATAAGCTGACGGGGGTGCGGCAGAGCCGTTATGCCGTCAGGCGGTTTGGAAATTTTCCGGGGAAATCACTGGGCTTATTCGCCGCACTTGTAATCCTGCGGCAGGCTGGTCCAGCGGGCGCGGAAGCGGTAAGCCGCATCCTTGGGCTGACGCTGACGGGTGAAGATGCCCTTCTTGTTGCCGTTGACACGCATGATGCCCTCGGTCGTCTGGAAGTCGGCAAAGTTCCAAACCAGTTCGCCCTGAACGAAGTCATAGCTGTCAAAGACGTTGTGGTTCATATCCAGGTACTCGTCCTGATATTCCTGGCTCCACATGACGCTGGGCAGCTTGTGCTCGCTGGAGAGCGTATCGGCGCCGTACTCGGTGAAGATCATCGGGCGGCCGTTGAGAACCTTGGCCCAGCCGTCCATCTCGTGAC
Organism: Oscillospiraceae bacterium; assembly: GCA_029006135.1. GTDB lineage: Bacteria > Bacillota > Clostridia > Oscillospirales > Ruminococcaceae > Gemmiger. The sequence continues at coordinate 44,581 of JAQXGE010000047.1, forward strand.
GGAACGCCATCTCGGCGTCCACAGTGCCGGGGCCGCCCATGACGTACCAGCCGTAGTAGCGGTTCAGGCTGATGAAGTCGGCAAACTGCTGGCCCTTGCTCGTCTCGGACGTGCTCATCATGACAACGGCGTAAGTACGCGGACGCTTCTGGGGGTCAAGCTCACGAGCCAGGTCAAACAGCGGCTTGAAGTAGGCTTCGGTGCCCTCGCTCGTGCACTGAGGCTCGTTGAGGATGCTCCAGGCAATGACGGAAGCGTGGTTCTTGTCGCGGGTAATCATGTCGGTCAGAGCGGCCTTGTGATTCTCGAGCAGTTTCGGGGTCGTCTCCTTCTCGAAGTAGCCGACCTTCTTGCCGTTGCCCTGGTTGGCGGCGACAAAGTTCATCGTGCTCTCCATGAAGCCGACGGCGGGCACCTCGTCGATGATGAGGAAGCCTTCCTCGTCCGCCATCTGGTACAGTTCCTCGGCGTAGGGGTAGTGGCTGGTGCGGAAGCAGTTCGCGCCGATCCACTTCATGCACTCATAATCGCGCTTGACGGTGGCAAGGTCAAGGCCGCGGCCGCGGATGTCGGCATCCTCGTGCTTGCCGAAGCCGCGCAGGTAAACGCCCTTGCCATTGAGCAGGAAATGGCCGTTCTTAATCTCGAAGGTACGGATGCCGATCTTGTCGCTGTACTCGTCAATGACCTCGCTGCCGTCCATGATGCGGATGACAAAGGTGTACAGGTAAGCGGCGTGGACGTTCCACAGCTTGGCATTGGCAATCTTCAGCGTGCCGGTCTTGCCGCAGGATTCGGCAACCTTGGTGCAGCCGTCATAGACCTCAACCACAACATCATGATCACCGTTGGTGACGACGGTGTAGTCGGTCTCAGCGCCGCCCTCAACAATGCGGTGGACAACTGAGAAGTCCAGGACCCGCTCCTTAGGCAGGGCGCACAGCTTGACGGGGCGATGGATGCCGGCATAGTTGTAGAAGTCAAAGTACGGTGCAGCAATTTTTTTGCCGTTGGACAGAACGGAGGTCTGGCCGGCGGGCAGCGTGTACTCGGTCAGCTCGTTGTTGATGAGAACGGCGAGCTTGTTGTACTGGTTGTAGCGCACAATGTCGGTCACAGTCGCGTCAAAAGGCAGGAAGCCGCCCTCATGGCTCACGACCTCCACGCCGTTGACAAAGACGCGGGCGCGGTGGGTGGCGGAGCCGAAACGGATCTGAACGTCCTTGCCGGACCATTCGCCGGGAACAAAGAAGTCGGTTTCGTACCAGAAATCACCGCAGTATTCGCGGCTTTCCTTGTCGGTAAAGAAATCGCAGAAAGAAGCGGGAACCGGCATGGTGACGGGGGCGGGCAGACCGGCTGCCCAGTTGCTCTCGACACCTTTGCTCTCGGGGTCAAACTCAAACTTCCACATACCGTCCAGGCTCACAACGCGGCGGGAAGAGGAAACGCGGGGGTACAGCAAAGATTTGTTTTCCATGGGAATAACCTCCTTAAAAGAACACATCATAACAATGCGGACAATACAAAAATACGAGACATCAGGTGCTGCTCGCCCCCTGACTGATTTAATTATCCCACAGAATTCGCCGGGCCGTTAGTAGAATTTTTGGACAAATCCGAAATAAACGGGGAAAATGATTGATTGGCCCCCTCCGCATTTCTCACCCTCCGGAACCTTCCGCAGCGCAGAAAAAAGCGGCTGATTTATACGGCAAACTGGCGGGTTTGCAAAAAAATACGGAAAAAATCAGCACTGTGTAACACTGTACGGCGATGCTATTATATAAATAGGATAAGAACTGTGAAAAGTGCACAAAAATGACTGTTTTTCGACAGGGGATTTCACATAATAAGCGTTAAATTTTCCGGATTATCCTAAAAATATTCCTCACTGAAATTTATCTGAACGTTCATAATAAAGTCACAATTTGTGAGGGGTGCGCGTAAAGCCTCCCCTTTTTGGGACCCGAAAATCAACTGGTGTGTTTCCGGCTCCGGTTAAGCCGAAAACATACCCCGCTGCGAAAGGAGAAATCCATGTCTAAACAACCTCTGGAAGATCAGGCGACTGGTCTTCATCGCGCAAAAGGCTGGGAAATTGGCTTCTTCTCTCTGAACAACCTGTCCACGAACCTGTACATGTTGCTCATGAACTCCATTTCCTACTACCTCGTCGGTATCGTCGGCATCGGCGTTGTGCTGGCCGGCTCCATCGTCACCATCATGCGTGTGTGGGACGGCGTGACCGACCCGTTTGTCGGTATGATCGTTGACCGCACCAACACCAAGTTCGGCAAGAACCGTCCCTTCATCGTCATCGGTCAGGCCATCCTGTTCATTACGACCTTCCTGATGTTCCGCATCATCCCGACGGTTAATCCGAGCATCCGCTTCCCCGTCTACATCGTCCTCTATATGCTCTACATCATCGGCTACACCTGCCAGTGTGTTGTCACCAAGTCTGCGCAGTCCTGCCTGACCAATGACCCCGCACAGCGCCCGGTGTTCTCGATGTGGGACTCCGTGTGGGTTACGCTGGTCTTCAGCTTTATCTGGCCCATCGTTCTGTCCACCTACCTCATCCCCAACTACACCCTCAACTCCGCTCAGCATGCTGACAAGATTGCCGAGCTGGTCGCTCAGACCCCGCACCTGGCTGATATGCTGACCGAGAGCAACGGCGTTCAGATCCTGTCCGGCTTCTATAACCCCGAAATGTGGGTTATGATGCAGCTCGTCATCGGCGGTTTCTCCGCTGTCATGGCAGTTCTGGCCATCATCGGCATCTCTCGTAAGGACAACATCAAGTACTTCGGCCTCGGCGAGGAGCAGAAGGTCGGCTTCAAGGATTACGTTGACGTTCTCGCTCACAACCGCGGCATTCAGATGCTGGTTGTCTCCGCTTCTACCGACAAGCTGGCTTCCTCTACCAAGTCCAACACCACCGTTATGGTCTGCTTGTGGGGCATTGTCTTCGGCAACTACGCGATGTACTCCTCCAACTCTGCTATCACCACCATTCCCATCCTGATTCTCACCCTGTTCCTCATGAACAAGGTTGCCTGCAAGATGGGCCAGAAGAAGGCTCTGCTCATGGGCACCTATGGCTCCATGATCTGCGCTGTGGTTTCCTGCATCCTGATCATGCTCGGCGCCAACAAGGGCATCATGCAGCTGCCCGTCTTCAGCCTGACCAAGCCCTCCACCTTCGCAGGTCTGTTCATGCCCTCCAACTGGAGCATGATCGGTCTCATCTGGGTCATCGTTGCCATCCTGATGGGTGCGTTCAACAACATGGCCGGCAACATCGTTATCCCCATGACCGCCGACTGCGCCGACTACGAAGTTTACCGTACCGGCCGCTACGTTCCCGGCCTGATGGGCACCCTGTTCAGCTTTGTTGATAAGCTGATTTCTTCCCTCGCTTCCACATTCGTTGCCCTGACCTTCTCCGCCATCGGCTTCAAGGAGGTCCTGCCCACTGTTGAGACTCCGTTCAGCAACGGCATCCTGATTGCGACGATTGTCTGTTTCCTCGGCTTCCCGATGATCGGCTGGCTGTGCAACATCATTTCGATGCACTTCTATCCGCTGACCAAGGAAAAGATGGCTGAGATTCAGGACGAGATTGCCCGCATCAAGAACGAGCAGGCTCAGGCCAAAGCCTGATTCTGAATCGTCCCTGACGGACGTCAGTCAACTCAAATAAAGGGCCCAAAAACAATTTGCCCCGCGGGTCCCAAAGGAACCGCGGGGATTTTTGTTTGTCCCGCACCGCTATGTGCTTCCTCGGCTTCTCGATGATTGGCTGGATCTGCAACATCGTCGCGATGCACTTCTATCCTCTGACCAAGGAAAAGATGGAGGAGATCCAGGATGAGATCGCCCGCATCAAGAACGAACAGTCTCAGGTAAAGGCGTAAATCCTGCACAAAAATCCCTTTTGCAATTTAGTTGATTTACCAAAAGGGTCCCAAAACAAACCCCTGCGGGTTCCATCCCGCGGGGGTTTGTGTTATAATAAACAAATCAAATGAAATTCGAGGATAAGACAATGGCAAAAGGCAAATACCGTGACAGAAAAAAGAAGGAAAACGATAAGGACGAAGTATGGGTTTTCAGCAAGGAGGATATGCGCGGACGCGACCCCAACGAAGTGACTCCGGCCCAGCTTGCGGACGCTGACTTTGAACGTCAGGCCGCCCGGCTCGCTGCGGGCGAGGAAGATGAGGTCTTTGGCTTCTGGGGCAAAGTCTACAAACTCCAGCAGAAGTATGAGGCTCGGATCCCCCACGCAACCGTCAAAAAGAAAACCTATCTGATTCTTCTGGTCCTGTTGGGCTGGATGGGCGGTCATCGCTACTATGAACATCGCTGGGTTCTCGGTGCAATTTATACGGCGTTCTTTTGGACCGGAATTCCGTTCGCCATGTGCGTGATTGATGCCATGATCGTCATTCCCAAAAAGGCAGATGAGAACGGATATATCACGATGTGATACCTCCCTTTCCGGGGGAAAGGAGCTGAGGAAAGATGCAGCTTGACGCACTGGAAACACTGACGCAGGTTATGGCGGCCTATACCGTCAATGTGAGGCGGGTTGCGGAACCGTTTGAAGGGCTGGAAAATTTTGACTACGGACTGCGCAAAGCGCTGGACCCCCAGTTTGACTGGCAGGGATTCGGACATTTGCTGATGGAATCCGTGCCGGAAAATACCCTGGTCTATGCCGAGGGTACCTTTGAGCTGCACTTTGCCATGTTCCGCATCCCGGATGAGGAGAACACGCTCTTCCTCATTGGCCCGTGGTCCGAAGGCCCCCGCAGCAAAGAACAGATAGATTGGACGCTCCGCATGATTGGTCCTGAGGGCGAGGCCGCCGTGCAGGATTATTATAACGGCGTGCGCATCATTCAGGACCGCAACTTCATGGCTACCATCAACGCTCTTGTCGGCATGATGATGCCGGAGGGAGAGCTGGAGATTGAGGAGCAGAAGGAATTCCTGCCGCTGAATTTTTACCCGGATATCCGGTTTTTCCATGAACCGGAGTTCCAACAGGAAATCCCCGTTGCTATGCTCGAGGAGCGCTATGCGACCGAAACCCGGATTCTGGATGCTGTCTCACGCGGCGATGTGGACGCGGCTTTTGAGGCCTGTCACCAGATGGCACGTTTTACCTATGGGGGCCGGCTGGCCGGCTCACTCTACCAGGTTAAAAACAAGCTGATTGTCTTTAACACATTGCTCCGCAAAGCCATCGAGCGCAGCAAAGTTCACCCCTATTATATCGACAAGATTTCCACGCGCTATGCCAACCGCATCGAGTCCATGACGATGGAGGAGGAGCAAACGGTGATGGGCGATATGGTGCGGGAATACTGCGCCTATGTCCGCCGCTACTCGCTGAAGGACTATTCGCCGCTCGTGCAGAAAGTCATTAACCATATTAACCTTAACTTGGGCAGTCAGCTCTCCCTCAAGAGTTTAGCGGCAATGTGCTATATCAGCCCGAGCTA